>DASRBR010000753.1:0-16155 GCA_035653495.1 Verrucomicrobiia bacterium | reverse complement strand
TTAGAGAGGTATCTTGCAATCCGGGGGCTATCGCGAGCGGAAATAAAATCGAAAATCCAATCCTGGCAGAGCTACGGAATAATGGGCTATTCAACGCAACAAGACCTATTTATTGGTTTGCGTACATGGAGGAGGCAAACCTTGGATCGCATGTTTCACGAGCGAGCCTTAAAAGCGGTCGATGCCCGATGGAAAAACCGGAAGGCAAAAACTGCAAACAAGCATTTGAATCCTGCCGTCAAGCATCCGAAAAGTGCAAAGTAGCATTTGAAAACTGCAATTAAGCATTTTCGTAACTTTCGTAAAGCTTTGTTAACAAAACACTTGTGTTCCAAATAGGCATTTGATAATCTTTTCACCGTGAGGAGGGAGTAGAGCGCGGCACAAATGGGGCCGATTGTGTGCGGCGTGAGGACAAAAAAGACACGGGCCAGCAGGCGATAATCTCTTGGCTGAGAGCCTGCTGGCCCGAAGGCAATGTAGGGGCTTGGCTTGGTGCGGTGGCATCGTTTACAGGTAGCCAACCGAGGGTTCAATCCCCTCCAGCTCCACTTGCTACTTAGATACTAGCAGATTCGGCGGTGCTCAACAAGACCTTTTGCGCCCATGCAGAAAGTCCAAGCCCTTCCTTAGCTGCTGCCTTATTAACAAGAGTCAATTCCGACTTCGTGAGGCGGACTGAAAGAGCAGGCTTGCGGATTTCCGATTTCGGTTTCGGCGGACGCCCCATTCTTTTGCTCATAAAAAAACTTTGCGTTATACGAAAATAACTGTTGACGCAAAGAATACTTTTGGTTATACGATAAGTCAACATTAAAAACTGATATGGCATACAACTTGGCATTCGACAAAAAGGTGATGGTGGTTTCGATGCTCTGTGAGGACGCGAGCATCCGGGCCATTGAGCGGATTACCGGCGTGAACCGCAACACGATTATGAACCTTGGCGTTCGAGTGGGCGAAGCCTGCAAGAAAATCATGGACGGGAAGATGCGGGACCTGCCCTGCGCTCACATTCAGGTTGACGAGATATGGGGATTCATTGGGGCCAAACAAAAGAACGCCCGCACTGCCGGTGCTTACGGTGATGTCTGGACGTTCATCGCACTGGACTCGGAAACCAAACTGATTCCCTCATTCGTGGTCGGCAAGCGTGACAGGTATCATGCCAACGCCTTCATGGAGGACTTGGCGGGACGGCTCAAGAATCGCATCCAGCTTTCATCAGACGCGCTTTCCACCTACAACGATGCTGTTGAACGCGGGTTCGGTTCGGAAGTGGACTATGGGCAAATCGTAAAAACCTACGCAGTGGTCAATCTGGCCAAAGACGCGGCCAGTAGGTACAGCCCCGCCGAAGTGGTCAAAGCTGAAAAGACCGTTGTGAACGGAATGCCGGATGTCGCTCGCATCACGACCAGCCACATTGAGAAGCAGAATCATACGGTGCGGATGCACGTTCGCCGCCTCACCCGGCTCACGAACGCATTCAGCAAAAAGTTTGAAAACTTTGAGGCTGCCATGGCCTTGCACTTCTGCTACTACAACTTCATCAAATCCCATGGGGCGGTGCGAATGACGCCCGCAATGGCCGCAGGAATTGAAAGCACGTTCTGGACAGTGGCAGACCTATTAAAGCGTTGTGGCGAGTAATCCCGAATATATCGAGCACGTCAGGAAAGCGGTCGAGCATCTGCATGGGTGCAAGGCCGCATACTCGCGCACAGAGCCGGTCCACGAAACATTTCGCGGCCAAACTGTATGGCAAGGCGAAGTCGAGGTTTTTGATCTGACAGGGCATCCCAAAGCCGAACGTGCTTACGCATGGGCACACAAGGATGGCCCGGCAGATTCACAGGACAGGTTTGTGGCGGTCTTAGAAATCCCGCCGGTTGAATCCGCCGTGACGGCAGTCCGGGCTGCAATCGTGGCGGAAACGAGGCGAACAAAAGCGAACTAAACGTTCTCTTCGTCCTCCCAAAACTCTCGCTTCTCTTGTTCGGTTAAAGGCGGCATCCCGTCGAGTTTTCTCGCCATCTGATAAAGGGGGAAGATGTCTCCCCAAACGCCTTTTGCTTTGAACGCCTTCAAAATGTAATCGTAGGACGACTCCCAATAAAGTTGAAGCCATGTATAAAAATCATGCCGCACGGTGCGTCCGTCAATTTCTCCCTTTTTGAACGCAAAACCGATGTCTTGAAAAAAATCCAAAACGTAATCCAAGTCGGCAGCACTGCCGCCTTTTCCAAGGAAATACTTTGCCACAGCCCGTCGCTTTGACCGCATGTTATCCAAGTTGAATCGGTCATCAAATCTGGCCGCCAAGTCTCGGATCCTGTCTTTTGCGTGGTTAATGACAGCCAAAACGGTGAATCCCACCGCTATTGCCGCGACAGCCCAAATCAGATAGCCAGAAACCCTGCTGGCAATCATTGCGATAATGACTGTGCAAGCAGGAGCTACCACAACAACACCCCCTTGGATGTGTCGGAAAAATCGCCTAATTGCGTGGCCGTCACCTGGACGACGTTTAGCCATTCGGCGATTGTGGCAATGTTGGGTTCTTTGAAAAGGGCATTATTCTTACAAAACATGCCCCGCACCATAATCCACTGATTTTGCTGCTCCTCTTTTTTCGCAGCATAACTTGTTGATGAAGGAATCGGCAAAAATTCGCCAAGCGAATTTTTGAGTGAAATCGCTAAAAAAGATTGACGTGTTTCACAAAACTCGCAGGAAACAGGCCAGAATTACGCAGGAAGGGAAATTAAGACACTACCCTGGAGTCGGAGCATCCCGGGTTTCAACAGTATTCTCGCATGGACGGATTTGTTGGTCTCCACTATAAAGAAGCCCCGCGCCAGGGTCATGCAATCGATGCGCTGCTGCGCGCGGCACGGAAATCATGGCACGAGTATTATACGGGGTCATGGGCAACACCCACGGGCATGTTGCGCGCACGCTGGCAATTGTTTCCCGCCTGCCGGAGCATGAATTTTTTTTCGTAGGCGGCGGACGCGTTCCTGAACTGCTTGGCAAAAAATTTCCCGTGCTCGAAGTGCCGGTGAAACGCACCATCCACAAAAACCAGCGCGTTTCCATTCCTGCGACCATCGGCCACATTGTCCGTTGCATCACCAAGTTCCCCTCCACCCGCCGTCGAATTTTCAATCTCATTGACGAATGGCAGCCGGACATTGCGATTTGTGATCGCGAAATTTTTCTGCCTCACGCCGCGCGCGCCGCGGGGCTTGAATGCATTTCGCTCGATCATTCCCACGTATTGCACGCCTGCCAAAATCCGGTTCCGCGCGGACAACGCCTCTCATGGGCCCTGGCAAGACTTGAGGACGCGCTCTTTTTCAATTTTACGCGCCACAATCTTATCGTTTCATTTTTTCATCCTGAACTGAAAGATTCCGGCAAATCCGTGAACGAGCTTTTGCCGCCGGTGTTGCGCCCGGAAGTCCGCCAGGTGCATCCAACGAATGGCGAACATGTGCTTATCTATCAGACGAGCCCGACTTTTGGCGCTTTGCTCGATGCTGCGCGTCAGTTGAAACGCAACATCATCGTTTACGGGTTTCGCAACAAGCAGGCGGTCGAAGGGAACATCACGTTCAAGCCGTTCCATCCCGTGTTCATCCTGGAGGACCTTGCCACTTGCGCGTATGCGGTCGTCAATGGCGGACATAATTTGATTTGCGAGGCGCTGGCCTGCGGCAAGCCTGTGCTCTGTTTTCCCATCACCGGCCAATTCGAGCAGTTCCTCAATGCATGGCATGTTCGTGAAATGGGTTACGGAGATTTTTCAACAAGCCGGCAACCCTCGGCTGCTTTGTTCGTCCAGTTCGAAAAGCGGCTCGACGAATTTCGCCAAAACATCCTCGCCAAATTCGTGGATGGCACGGACGCCGTCATCGCCCGCGTCCGCGAACTCATCTGCGCACAAGCCGCTCGTTCGCAGATTGGAAGCCGGAAGGCGAAACTCAGGACCTAGTCCCGCATGAGCACCGTCACAGTCGCGTACATTTTTGAGCGGTATCCGGTGCTGACGCAGACTTTTTTGCGGCGCGAATTGATTGGCCTTTCGCGGAGCGGATTGCGGCTTGAAGTCCATTCAATGTTCTCTTCGCGCAGAGTTTCTGCTAGGCAGGTGGAAAAATTACCAGATTCCATTCGCATTTTGTATTTTCGCTGGTGGCACGCTGCAAAACTGGTCATCGCATTGCCACGGGAATTATTGCGCGATCCGAAATTGCTCAGGGACGGCTGGCGTTTGTGGCGGAGGCACCGCTTTGCCAATCGGGAAAATTTTTGGGCGACGGTTTGGGCAATCATTTTTTCATTCTGCCAAGCCCCGAAGTTTCGGCGGAGCAAGCCGGACATTTTGCATGGGGTAAGGGCTACAGGCCCGGCAACTGCAGCAGCGCTTTTGAGCCGGCTTTGCGGGATTCCGTTCAGTTTCGGCGCTCACGCGTATGATATTTATCGTCATGGCGGCGATGCATTTTTGGAACCAAAATTGCGCGCGGCACAGTTCGCACATACCACCACGGCGGCCGCTGAAGATTATCTGCGCAAACGCGCCGGCGGCAACGGAACCAACATCATCCTCGCACGCCGGGGACTTGAATCGTTGCCGCCAAAAATGGAGCGCAACGCAATTGACCGTCCGATCGTGCTGCTTTCGGTGGGCCGTCTGGTTCCCAAAAAAGGGCATGTGCATCAAATCGCCGCCTGCGCGTTGCTGAAAGCATGGAAAATTCCTTTTAAGGCGCGCATCATTGGCGAGGGACCATCGCGAACCGAATTGCGGCGCGCCATTGTTGAGGCCGGTTTGGAAGATCGCGTGATTCTTTGGGGTGCGCTTTCCGCCGAGACGATCGAGAAGGCTTACTATGAGGCGGATATTTTCTGGCACACCGGCGTGGTGGATGCCGAAGGCGACCGCGACGGTTTGCCGAATGTGATTCCCGAAGCAATGGCGCATGGGTTGCCGGTCATCGCCAGCAACCTTCCCGCAAACACCGAAGCGGTTACAGATGGCGTGAATGGATTTGTGGTGGACGCGACGAATGCCGAACAATTGGCCGGCGCGGTGAAACGGCTAGCGCAAGATCCTGCGTTACGAAAAAAATTCGGCGAAAATGGCCGGCAATGGGTAGAGGAAAATTTTCTGATTTCGCGCAATGCGGAAATTTTGGCTGGAGCTTTTGTTGCTGCAAAAATGGTTCCGAAGTGAAGCAAAATGGAATTGCATTCAGGAATTATTCGGTCATTTATTCTTCGCCTTCACCCCCGCGCGTTTCATGGCTGCTTTAAGCGCATCGCCGAAACGGTCGAGTTGTTCGCGAGTGTGCGCGGAAGTGAGACCCACGCGAATCAGGTCCTTGCCGGGCGGAACCCCGGGTGTGATGGACATGACGGTGAAAAAGCCGGCTTCCCAAAGCGATTTCCACATCCAATAACATTTTTCTTTGTCGCCGATCACGATGGGCAAGGCGGGCGTTGGGCTTTGCCAATAGTCGAGCCCAAGATTGTCAAGGGTGCCGCGCATATGATGATAATTGGCCCAGAGTTTTTCGCGATGTTCCGGCTCGCTCCGTGAGACTTCGAGCGCGGCCAGCGCGGCTGCGGCGGCTGCGGGACTGATCGCCGCGCTGAAAATGATTTGCCGCGAATTGCTGCGCAAATATTCGATCAGCGCCTTGCTTCCCGCAACGAAACCGCCCGTTCCCGCAAGCGATTTTGAAAAACTGCCGACGATCAAATCCACGCGGTCGGTGACGCCCAAATGGTCGCAAACGCCGCGGCCTTCCCGCCCCAAAATGCCGATGCCATGCGCGTCATCCACGATCAACGCAGCCTGATGTTGCTCCGCAATTTCGCAGAATTTCGGCAACGAAGCGATATGCCCTTCCATCGAATAAACGCCGTCAACCACGATTGCCTTTGCCTGCCTTGCGTCGATTGCTGCAAGAGTTTTCGCGAGCGATGCGATGTTTTCATGTTCGAACCGTTCGATCTTCGCGCCGCTGAGCAACGCGCCGTCCCAAAGCGAAGAATGGATGCCGGGGTCCACGACGAGCGTGTCACCGCGCTGGACGAGCGAACTCAAGCTGCAAATGCAGGCGAGATAACCGGCGGAAAGAATATGGCACGCTTCCTTGCCAAGGAACGCGGCGAGCGCCTCTTCCAGCTCGATATGATAACGGCGACTGCCGTTGGCGAGTCGCGAACCGCATGGACTGTTTCCCCATTCGTCGAGCGCGCGTTTCGCGGCGGCAATGACTTTCGGATGGCGGCTCAAGGCCAAATATTCATTGCTCGACATCATGAGCATTGACCGGCCTTCGACCGTCAGATTTACGCCATCGGCAGCATCAACGACGTGATAATAGGGCGCGTATTTGAGCCGCAGGCGGGTGTTGATGTCGCGCTCGCAACGCTCGATGATGGGTTTGGATTTTTGCGAAAACACAAATTCAGGCACGTGCCGGATTGCAGCAAGCTAGTGAAGGAAGGAGGCGCTTGCAAGTACCCAAATGGCGGAATCAAAATACCCAATGACGAAATACCCAAATACCCAAGGAAATCCCAAATCTTCAAATCTGAAATCTGGAATTTGAAATCTGATTGAAGACACAATAGACAGAATGTTCGAGATGACACATGCCTGGCAGTATTCGTTATTCACATTCTGTTCATTTTGTAAATTCTGTTCAAAAAGCTTTTTCAGTCACATTGGGATTTTGGGCTTGGAGCTTCATTGGGTATTTGGGTATTTCATCATTGGGTGCTTCCTCATGGGTATTTCGTTATCGGGTGTTTGGCTATTTTACAAAAGTCATTGGCAAGAGGTTCGGTTTTGTTACGATTCGGCCAATTTGTCTTTGGTAAAAACATTTTTGAGTTGCCTGATTTTGTTGGCTTGGGTGGGAATCGCGGAAGCGGAAAACGCCGTTTCTTCCAATGCGCCGCCCTCAAAAATGCCGGGCTACACGCTTTGGCAAACCCTGAACCTTGCCCTGAAACAAAACTCCGATGTGCTCATCGCAAAAAAAAAGCTCGAAGAAGCCGCCGGCGCCATCGTGGAGGCGCGCGCGGGTTTCTTGCCCAGCGTGAGCACGTACGACAATTATCAGCGTTTCCAATCCGAATACGCCACGCTCAATGGAGTGATGACCAACAACCGTCCGTTCCTGTGGAACGTCTCCGTGCGCGTCACTGAAACAGCATTTGCGGGCGGTGCGGTCATCAATCGCATGCGCATCGCGAAGCTGAACAAGCAATCGCGCATGCTCGATTACCAAGCCACGGTCAATCGCGTCATCATGGACGTGCGCATCGCATTTTATGACATTTTGCGCAGCCAGTCGGACATCAATGTGCATCAGCGGGCGGTGGATTTCTTGCAACGACAAGCCGAATACGAACAACAGCGATTGCAGGTCGGCACAGGTCAAAAATTGAATGCCATGCGGGCGAATGTCGAACTGTCGCTCGAACAGGCGGCCTTGATCGAGGCGCAGAACGCGTTCCGCAACGCTTCGTTGCATCTCGGCGAACTGCTCAACATCCCATCGGGGCAAGCTGGCATGCCGTTCACCGTCCAAGGACAGCTTGAGATTTTGCCATCCGCGTTCAGCGAGGAACAATGCGTCGTCAACGCGATGGAGCACCGGCCGGAATTGCAGGTGAGCGAAAACGAGATCGAAGTGCAAAAAAAACAATACATCATCGACCGCAGCGCCATCCTGCCGCATGTGAACCTGTTTGCCGGTTACGACTGGATCAGCGAACCGGACCGCGCATTGCCGCAAAGTTATTACGATGGTTACACGATGGGCGTTGGGGTGAGCTGGAATATTTTTGACGGGTTCGCCGCCAAAGGGCGCATGCGCGAAACGCACGCTCGGATGGAAGAGGCGGAGATCGCCGAATCGGCCTTGAAAAACGGCATCCGCGCGGAAGTGGCGCGGGCCTTTCACGATTTGCAACGCGCTTTGGACACCGTGCAATCGCAGCGCGAAAACATGGACTTGGCGGCGCAATCGCTTTCGTTGGCGCAGGCGAACTTCGAGCAGGGACTTATCACGCAGCTCGATCTGCTGCAAAGCCGGCTCGATTTGACGCGCGCGCAATCGGTGGAACTCAACGCGCGTTTTGATTACAACAGCGCAATGGCGCGATTGGAGCGCGCAATGGGCGCGGAATTCGAGGTGACAAACAAGGAGGCGAAATGAAGCGCGCGTTTGCCATCGCCTTGCTCGCATTGACGGTTTGTCTCCGCATGCCCGCGGCTGAAACGAATGTGCCCATCACGCTGGCCGAAGGTTTTAAAAAAATTTTGGCGCAAGACCCGGAGTTGCTTCATCTGCGCAAGGAGGTGGAACGCGCGACCGGAACGCGGCTCGTTTTCCATTCTCGTGATTTGGCGCGGCTGGATGTCCAGCCGACGATGGGCCTAGAGGGCGGGAACTTGTATGTGCACAACAAGCCGTTCGCGCTGGTGATGGCGCGATTTAATCAGCCGCTCGTGAATCGCGGCATCGCGGCGGGCTGGCGTCGTGGCAATCTGGAAGTGGTGGCGACGGAGCAAAATCTGAACACTGCGATCGCAAACCGGTTGAACGAGTTCCGTCAATATTACCTGCGCGCGCAACGATTGCAGCAGCTCATCGGATTGTATCACGAATTGGACCAACGATTGCAGGCGAACGTCACCGCCGAGCAGCAGCGTCGCAACGTCGGCAGCACCGGGCCAAGGCCATTATTGCAGGCGCGGGTGCAGCTTCTATCTGAACGCGCGGAGTTGAATGCATTTCAGCGCGAAGATTTTGAGGTGCGTTCGGCCATGGCTGAAATGATGGGCCAATCGATCGCGCATTTGCCGCTTCCCGCCGAACCCTTGGCACACGAACCGGTAAAAGTGGACTTGAAGGCCGATAGCGAACTCGCCGAACAACGCCGCGAAGATTTGAAATTTTTGCGCACGCTCATCCATATCTTGACCGAAGACAGGCGCATCGCGGACGCCGATTATTTTCCTTACATTTCGGCCATCGGTTCCGGACTGTACATTCCCGGCAAAAAACCGATTTACCAGGCGACGCCCATCATCCAGGGCCAGCAACCGCTCGGCACCGACATCCGCGGCGGCGTGAACATGACATGGCAGGTCATTGATAACGGGCGCGTCACGGGCGAACGCCGGCAGATCCAGGCCGTGCGCGAACAATATGAGATCATCCTCGCGCAATTGGAGCAGAACATCCCGCGCGAACTGGAGCGCATTTCGCACGCGTTGGAAAATGCCGACGCCAAGCTCTCCGCCCTCGAAAAATCCACCACTGAAGCAGAGGAGAATTTAAAGCTGGTCGAAACGCGTGTCTCGCTCGGCGAAGCGACACAACTCGATTTTTCCGACGCTCAACGCAACTTACTGGCGGTGCGCCAGGGCATTGTGGAGGCCGAGTTCCAGCATGGCATGGCGTTGGCGGAACTGGACCTGGCCACCGGCAGGTATTTGGAGTTTGCCGAGCCGCCAAAGGGGCCGTAATATCCCAGGCTGAATCATGATGAAAAAAGTTTTTGCGGTCACGATTTTGGCAGTGCTGATGGCCGCCGGCTTTTATTTTTACCGGTCCTCAAGGCCGGTTGCGGAGGTCTTTTTGGCGCGGCGCGGCACCGCGACTTACACGGTCTATGGCACGGTGAAAGTGGTGCCGATGATTTCCTTTTCACTGCACGCGCGTTCGAGCGGCGTGCTCAAGTTTTGCAGCAAGCTCGCCAATCCAACCAATCTCATTGGAATCGAGGTGACCAATGGCGAATATCTCGGCGAAGTCGTGAACGAAAGCCTCGAACGCGAATTTGCCAAAGCCAAAGCCGAATGGGAAGCAGCCGAGGCGCGGCAAAAGCTTGGCCCGGCCAGCCTGCCGGCGTTGAAAACGCAGGAAAGCCTTGTCGAACGTTACAAGGTTTTGGCCGCTTCAAATAACATCGCCCCCAGCGAAGTTGAACGCGCGACGAACGACCTTGCCGCTTTGCGCGATGCCGTGCATCAACAGCAGATCGAACTCGACCGTTCGACTGAAGTTTTTCGCCAGGAATACGACAACCTGAAGGAAAGCAAGGAGCGCTGCAAATTCATCTCGCCCATGGACGGCCTCATCAACGCCATCAACAACGCGAACGGTGAATTCATTGCCGAAGGCAGCACGCCTCTGGTGATCGTCACGAAAGCGACCTACCTCGAAGGACAGGTCAATGAAGAAGACGTCGGCCACGTCGCGCCGAACATGAAGGCCGCGGTGAAACTTTACGCTTATTCGGACACCAACCTGACGGCGACCGTCACGCAGGTGTTGCCGACTGCCAACAACCAGCATTACACCGTCAATCTGGATCTCGACCAACCGCCGGCCAATATTTTGCCGGGCGAAACCGGCGAGATGAACATCATCAGCGGCAAACGCGAGAACGCATTGCTCATCCCGGCGCGCGCGGTTTTGGGAGAACGCGTTTGGGTGGTGCAGGACGGCGTGGCCGTGCCGCGCGAAGTGAAGATCGGTTACCACAACATTGAACGCTCGGAAGTGCTGCAAGGTTTGCGCGAAGGCGAGGCGGTGGTGGTCGCTGACCAGGATTTGCTGCATTCGGGAATGCGCGTGCGGCCGATTGTCATCAATCCGCTTTGACGCGTCATGTCGCCGCCGCTTTTCATCGCACTCCGCTTCATCCGGCATCGGCAACGATCCATATTGATCAGCCTCGCCGGCATCACTTTGGGCGTGGCGTTCTTCATTTGCACGCAGGCGCAGACGCAAGGCTTTGAGCAATTTTACATCCAGACCGTGCTGGGCACGAGCGGCGCGGTGCTGGTGCAGGACCGCTTTCAAGAGCGTTATACGGGAATTCTGCAGGAAAAAACCAATGAGATGGTCAGCGTCAGCGGCCAGAAACCGCGCAAATATTACGATGGCATCACCGACCCGCAACGCGTTATGCGCGCCATCCGCGAATTTTCCGATGTGCAGGCATGCGCGCCGGTGCTGGAGGACAACGCGTCCATCCTCACCGATTTTCGCAGCGACGTTTGCCGCATTCTTGGCATCGATCTGGATTTGCAACTTGCGGCCACTGATTTGCGCGCGCACTTGATTGAAGGCGATTTGGGAACTTTCCGCACCACACAAAGCGGCGTGTTGCTCGGTTCGCTGCTTGCGTTGAAAATGCACGTGAGGCTTGGCGACACCGTTTCGCTCATGGCGGCCGGGGGAGAAACGCGCCGTTACCGTGTTTGCGGCATCGTGCAAACCGGCGACAACCTCCTCGATGAACGTCGCGCCTATGTTCACCTCGGTGAAGCGCAAGGTTTGCTCGGCAAAACCGCGGCGGTTTCCTACATCATCGTCAAGATGAGCGATCCCGACCGCGCGCCGCAAATGGCGACGCGCCTGGAACAGCTTTTGCAACATCGCGCGCGAAGCTGGCAGGAACGGGCGAGCGGCAACCTGCAGATTTTTCGCGCCATCCGCATCTCGGCGGCGATCACCGTTTCAGCCATCATCGTGCTGGCGGGCTTCGGCATTTTCAACGTGCTTACGCTCATGATCATTGACAAGGTGCGCGAGATAGCGATTTTGCGCTCGATGGGTTATCAACGACAGGACATCAGCGCGATTTTTCTTTGGCAGGGATTTTTGGTCGCATTGACCGGCTCGGTGGTGGGATGCCTTTTGGGCTGCGCATTGACCTACGGCGTGTCGCATGTGCCGATGCATATCCGCGGATTTTTCGCCGCGGACCATTTCATGGTGCATTGGAGCGGGTATCATTATCTGCTGGCGGTGGTGATCGCGTTCGCGGCGGTTTTGCTCGCCAGTTATTTTCCATCGCGACGCGCGGCGCGGCTTGCGCCGGTGGCCATCTTAAGAGGAGCAGGGCAATGAACCAGCCGCTGGTGTGCGAAGGATTGCGACGAAGCCTCGGCGAAAACGAAGCCCGCGTGCAGGCGTTGCGCGGCGTTTCGCTCGAAGTTCCTGCCGGCTCTGTGCACGCGGTCGTTGGGCCGTCCGGTTGCGGCAAAAGCACGCTGCTTTATCTGCTCGGGTTGCTCGACAACGCGGATGCCGGGCGGCTGTTGATTGGCGGCATGGATGTTGCCGGGATGCCCGAACACGAACTGACCCGCAAGCGCAATGAGATGATCGGCTTCGTGTTTCAGTTCCATTTTTTGATGCGCGAATTTACCGCCGAGGAAAACGTGATGATCCCAATGCGGCGTTTGGGCCGGCTCACGTCCGCGCAGATGCGCGAACGCGCCGGGGCGCTGCTCGAAACTGTCGGCCTGGCAGACAAACGCAAACGGCTCAGCGGCCATCTTTCCGGCGGCGAACAGCAACGCGTGGCCATCGCCCGCGCCCTGGCTAACGACCCACAAATCGTCCTTGCCGATGAACCGACCGGCAATCTCGACACCGCCAATTCCGAGCGCGTGTTCAGCTTGTTGACCGCATTGGTCAAACGCGAAAGCAAGGCGCTTGTGCTGGCGACGCATAATCCGCTGATCGCCAAAGCCAGCGATTGGGTGCATGAAATGAAAGATGGCCTGATCACCCGCACTTACTCAAACACCACGGCAGCCGTGCCCGCCTGAACCGGCCAAGCCGAACGAATGCAATTAAACAGGAGTAAACGGAGAAAACAGAGAGAAAGAATCGGCAAAAAACTCTTTCTCCAGTCGCAAATCGGGCGCACCGAACAGCGACTGGGGTAATACGCTGTTAACGTGAAGCAAGCCGGAAAACACTCTGTTATCTGCGTTACCTCCTGTTCCCTTTTGAATTATTCCGGCGAAAAACGTAAGGCGATAAGCGCCAAAGAATGTCCGATTTTTGGACTCCGAAATTTGGACAGTCAGCCTTGGCTTTCCCGCATTCCGTATTTTAACGGAAATGAGAATGTTCCTTTTCGAAAGCGCGCATCCGTAAGCGGAATCCGCACGGTTTCATAAACCGCGTTGCGCAATTTTGAGAACCCCCGCAGCCAATTTGGCGACGCTGTGGCAAGGATGAGAATCGGACAGTGCCTCAGCATTCTGGTTTGCTTCATGCTCTACCTGATTCGCGGGTCACATTGGCCTGCTGAAATGTAGAAGGGACACTGCTATGAAGACTAAACCAAACCTCCCTGTCTCCAACTCCAGTACCAACCAGCGTTCTTATTGCTGCCGAATTTTAAGCGCGAGCATCCTTGCCGCGCTTGCCTTTTTGCCGGCGCAAGGTCAATGCGCCACGTTCGCCTTGGGCGTCGGCGCGCGCGTGGAAGGACCGGCTGCTGGAACTGACAGCGTCGTCCTGGCTGACGCCTCGAACGCCGACACCTGGTCAGCCACTGCGAACGCTTCCTGGCTTCATTTAAGTCAAACCAGCGGCACCGGCAGCGCGACTGTCGTGTTCTCGTTCGACGCCAACACCGGCGCCACGCGCAGCGGCACGCTGACAATTGCCGGCCTGACGTTCACCGTCACGCAGGCTGGTTCGACCTACACCGCCTTCCCAGTCAAGGCTACCACGCTCGCGACGGGCTTGAACATTCCCTACGGCGTCGCTGCGGATGCCACCGGCAATATTTATGTCGCCGATTACGATAATAACGCGATCAAGAAATTATCCGCCAACAATGTCGAGACTGTGCTGGTCTCGTCCGGATTGAGCGGTCCCTCGAGCGTGGCAGTAGATGCCGCCGGGAACGTTTACATTCTCGATGGCACGGAGACGGTCAAGGAATGGGTTGCGGCCAGCAACACCTTGAACACCATCGTTTCGTCCGGATTGGGTTCGACCGCCGCTTTGGCTGTGGACGGGGCGGGCAATGTTTACATCGCCCAGGACTATCCCACCGGCGCAGTCCTCGAATGGTCGCCTGCGAACAACACGCTCACCACCCTCTTTTCGAGCGATTCAATCTATCCCTTCGGCGTTGCCGTGGACGGCGCGGGTAACGTCTATATCAGCGATCTCGATTCCGGAACGGTTGATGAATGGAGCGTGACGAACGGCCAGTTGCAAACTCTTTTTGCCGCACCCAACGGCGGCCTTCCCGCGGGCGTCGCAGTGGACGGCGCGGGCAACGTCTTCATCACCGACTACGCAAACAGCATCATGGGAGAATGGTCGCCGGCAACCAGCACCTTCACCACCCTGGTCTCCAGCAACTTGAACCAACCTTTGAGCCTCGCCCTGGACAAGGCGGGCAGCAAGGTTTACATCGCCGACACGTTCGACAACGTGGTCCAGATTTACAACGTTGCCAACAATTCGGTGAGCGTGGCGTTCGGCACGCTTCTGGGCACTCCGAGCGACATGACCGTTGATGCCGCAGGAAACGTCTATGTCAAGGACGCCTATTACAGGGCGGTCTATCAATGGTCGGCCGCTCGCAATAATATTGCGCCGCTGCCCTCGCTGCCTTCGTTCCTGTTTTCGACACCCGGCATCGCTGCTGATCCTGCCGGCAATCTTTATTTCCCCGACCCGGGTAACGGCGGACTCCAACTGTGGACGGCTGCAAACAACAGCCTGACATTGCTGACTTCAAGCAGTCTCTTGTCTTACCCCAACGCGGTGCAACTCGACGCTTTGGGAAACCTCTATATCGCGGATGAAGCCAATGTCTCGTTGGACGAATGGTCGGTGACGAACGGTGCGATCACCACCGTTCGGCAGGAAAGTTTGGATGCCGCCGCCAATGGCCTCGCTGTGGACGCCGCGGGCAATGCCTATTTCGGCGATCCTAGCACCGGCAACATCGACGTGCTTTCTCCCACCGGCAATCCTGTTCCCCTGCTCACGGGCGGAATCGGGTCTTCAGTCACCGGCTTGTCTGTGGACAGCGCCGTGAACCTTTACATTGCCACCGGTTCCAGCTCGCTCCTCAAATGGACGGCGGCCAACAACACTGTCACACCGCTGCTCTCACAAGGTGGCAGCGCCATCTATAGCGTCACGGCGGACGGCTCGGGGAACATTTATTTCGGTGACACTGGCGATGCCACTTTCGGCGAAGTGGTGTTTGCCATGGTGGACACAATGCCCAAGAGCGAATCCGGCACCGCCGGACAGGATACTTTGAATCCCGTGCTCCCGGCTACTGCCAACCTGCAGGGCCAATTCGCGCCGTTGAGCGACCAATCCTGGCTGACCATCACGGGCGTGACCAACGGCGTGGTCAGCTTTGCCTTCACACAAAACAATTCGCAGGCCAGCCGCACGGCCAACATTGACCTGCTGGGCATGACCATTCCGGTGACGCAAGCCATGTATGTGGCCCCGCCTCCTCCTCCGCCACCGCCGCCGCCACCGCCACCCCCTCCTCCTCCTCCGCCCACTCAAGGCAATGGCAAGGGCAATGGCGGAGTCGGCAACGGCAACGGGAACGGGAACAGCCATACCAATGGCAGTGGAAATGGCAACGGTGGAGTCGGCAATGGCAATGGGAAAGGAAATAGCAAGTGATTGCCGATGCCAAGCGACCGTTCTAAACCGTCGGCACGGCATTAAGACAGAATAGTTGGTTTCATGCGGATGGACACGGCCAGTGTCCATCCGCTTTTTTTTATGGGAGAATTGTGTTTGCGGCTTTCCGGGGTGTCGCTTCGCTCAACCCCCGGCTAATTTCTGGCACCGCCGTGCTGGGGGAACAGCAGGTTGCTTGTTTCCAACTACTTCTCTGCGCCTCTGCGTCTCCGCGGTAAAATGCCCTACCAGAAAATTGGGTGCAGGATTTGCCGGCTGGGATTGTCTCGGGTTGTGTCGGATAATTCCGGCTGACCCATCAGTTGAGTTTATGGCCGGGAACCGAGCACGTCGGAGCTGTTCCGAGAGTGCCGATCCGATAAACTCCTCCACTCGAACACCACTGGCGGCGTCCCGAGGTTCCGATGTAAGGCATTATGTCTTTCCAAGTCACCACCTGATCCGCGTTTGTCTTGTGGTTCTCGAGTGCCCATTCTTGTTTGGCCCCATCGATCTGGCGCAGATTGTTGATACAAGCGCTTCCAGAATTTGCGTAATCATATCGGACAGCGATCCGAGCAAGTGCACTAAACGTGATTGGATCCTCGCAGTGCTCGAAAAGAATCGG
>DASRBR010000752.1:0-3499 GCA_035653495.1 Verrucomicrobiia bacterium | reverse complement strand
CAGGCCGACCACGACGTCCACTCCCTGCGTGTATTTCAGCATGTTGTAATACGAGTACGCCGGATCAATCCCCAGGTAATAAACGGCCACCAGGTAACCGCAAAGAATGCCGATGGCGATGGATTCCGCAGTCAACAAAGGCAGGGAGACCAACGAAGACAACAACCGCGGCACGACGAGATAATCCACCGGATGCGTGGCCAATGTGCGCAAGGCATCAATCTGTTCGGTGACTTTCATCGTTCCCAGTTCGGCGGCCATCGCGGCGCCCACGCGTCCGGCGACCATCAAAGCCGTCAACACCGGTCCCAATTCGCTGCACATCGAGACGCTCACCACAGCCAGTGTGGCGGTGTCCATCTTGACCTTGTGAAATTGAAAATAAGTCTGCGCGGCCAACACCATGCCGGTGAATGCGCCGGTCACCATCACGACGGTTTGCGATTTTACCCCGATGAAAAAGAGTTGATAGATAAAATCGCGCACCGCCACGCGAAGGGTGAAAAGAGAACTCAGCGCATCCTTTGCCAGCAGGGTGATGCTGCCCAGCCCTTCCAACCACGCGGCGAGAAACGTATTCGCTAAAAAATTCATCGGCTGCTGATTTAACAGAAGAGCAGGGGAGTGACCAGTCTAATACTTCGGCGTGTGGATGGAGAATTGGAGTGAAGGAGTTGGAACAATGAAAAAAGGTTTCAATGCTCCATTCTCCACTACTCCAATATTCATTTCGGGAAAATAAAAACGCCAATCGGTTTGCGATTGGCGTTGCTTGTTACGTTATGGCGGTCAGCTTGAAAGTGCCCCCGCGCCCTCGGCAGCGGCGTTTTGGATGAACACCAGCTTGTCGTTTTCCATCGTGACCTGGATGGGCTCGTTCTCGTGGAGATTGCCCTTGAGGATCTCCTCGGCCAGCGGGTCTTCCAAAAAACGTTCGACGGAACGCCGCATTGGACGCGCGCCGTAGTTCGGGTCGTAACCCTTTTGGACGAGGAAGTCCTTCGCCTTTTCGTCCAGCGTGAGATGGATGTTCTTGTGCTTGAGACGCTCCATCACCTTGCTGATTTCCAGATCGAGGATCTGGATCAGGTCCGGTTTGGTGAGCGAGCGGAAGACAATCACATCATCCAGGCGGTTCAAGAACTCCGGGCGGAAGGTCTTCTTGGCTTCTTCCAGGATTTTCTCGCGCATCTTTTCATAGCTGCTCTCATCGGTGATCGGCGAGAAGCCCATCGTGGACTGTTTCTTGATGGTTTCCGAGCCGACGTTCGAGGTCATCAAAATGATGGTGTTGCGGAAGTTGACGATCCGGCCGACGCTGTCGGTCAATTTGCCTTCTTCCAAAATCTGTAACAGCATGTTCCAGACGTCCGGGTGCGCCTTTTCGATTTCGTCGAAGAGCACCACGGAATAAGGCTTGCGCCGCACTGCTTCGGTCAACTGTCCGCCCTCTTCGTAGCCCACATAACCCGGCGGAGAACCAACCAAGCGCGACACGTTGAATTTTTCCATGTATTCGCTCATGTCCAGTTGGATGAGCGACTTGGTGTCGCCGAACATCTGTTCCGCGAGCGTCTTGGCGAGCAAGGTCTTGCCAACGCCAGTCGGCCCGAGCAATGCAAACGTGCCGATGGGCCTCTTGGGATCTTTCAAGTCCGCGCGCGAACGGCGCAACGCCTTGCATATCGCCGAAACCGCCTCGCGCTGGCCGATGACCACTTTCGACATTTTTTCCTCGACGGCCAGCAACCGCTGCGCTTCGCCCTGTTCCATGCGTTGCAACGGAATGCCCGTCCATTTCGAAACGACGTGCAAAATGTCCTCGTCATCCACCTTGACGCGCTTTTCCTCGCGGTTCGTGCGCCACGCGGCCAAAACAGCATCCAATTTTTCCTTGGCCTGTTTTTCCTTGTCGCGCATCGAGGCCGCGCCTTCAAAATCCTGTTCCTTGATGGCGCGTTCCTTGCGGTTTTTGATTTCCTCGATTTCCGCTTCGATTTCCTTGACCTCCGGCGGACGCGTCATCGTGCCGATGCGCGCGCGCGAGCCGGCTTCGTCCATCAAATCAATCGCCTTGTCCGGCAAAAACCGATCGGGAATGTAACGATCGGAAAGCTTCACCGCGGCTTCAATCGCCTTGTCGGTGAACTCGGCCTTGTGATGCTCCTCATATTTGCCGCGCAAACCTTTCAGGATGAGGACCGCCTCTTCAATCGAAGGCGCCTCGACTTTGACGCTTTGGAAACGCCGTTCCAACGCTGCGTCCTTTTCGATGTATTTGCGATATTCATTCAGCGTGGTCGCGCCGATGCACTGCATCTCGCCGCGGCTCAATGCGGGCTTGATGATGTTCGAGGCGTCCATCGTCCCTTCCGCCGAGCCTGCGCCAACAATCGTGTGCAACTCGTCAATGAAGAGAATGATGTTCTTCGCGCGGCGGATTTCGTCCATCACCGCCTTGATGCGCTCTTCGAACTGGCCCCGATATTTCGTCCCGGCCACCATCAACGCCAAATCCAGCGTGATGACCCGTTTGTCGCGCAACAATTCCGGCACGTTGCCCAGGGCGATCTCCTGGGCCAAACCTTCCACGATGGCCGTCTTGCCAACACCCGCTTCGCCGAGCAGCACTGGATTGTTCTTCGTGCGGCGGCAAAGGATTTGGATGACGCGCTCGATCTCGTTCTTGCGCCCGATGACCGGGTCCATCTCGCCCTTGCGCGCGATTTCCGTAAGGTCGCGGCCGAACGCCTTCAACGCCGGCGTTTTCACTTCGCCCTTTTTCTCCGGCTGCGCGGGCCGTTCCGGATTTTCGCCGCCTGTGGGCTGCTGTTCTTCCGAAGCGGAGAAGTTCGGGTCCAATTCCTTCAAAATTTCCTGACGCGTCTGCTCAATATCAATATCAAGGTTCTTGAGCACGCGGGCGGCAACACCGTCGCCTTCGCGCAGCAAGCCTAATAGTATATGCTCCGTGCCGACGTAGGTGTGGTTCAGGTTCTTGGCTTCCTTGTTCGCCAGCGCGAGCACTTTCTTGACGCGCGGCGTGTAAGGAATATTGCCGATCATCTTTTGGTCCGGGCCGGTGCCGACCTGCTTCTCGACTTCCATGCGGACAGTTTCCAGGTCAAGACCGAGCTTCTGGAGCACGTTGACGGCAACGCCCTGTCCCAATTTGATCAGGCCGAGCAACAAATGCTCCGTGCCGACAAAGTTATGATTGAACCGGTCGGCTTCTTTTCGCGCCAGCGCCAGGACCTGTTGAGCGCGGGGCGTAAAATTGTTCATTGATTCTTCGCTCATAGTGTAAAAATGCTATTGTTTATCGGGTTTGTCCACTTTGGTCCCTTCCGGGCCGGGCGCTTTGGCTATCGGCCTGCTTACATTCCGCAAATGCTCGCGCAACATGTCTGCTCGCAGCAAATCCCGTTCCTCGGCTGAAAGCTTCTCCGAATGTTGCTTCTGCAAGTGCGCCGGTTGCGTCAGGATGAACAACTCATCC
>DASRBR010000751.1:0-4281 GCA_035653495.1 Verrucomicrobiia bacterium | reverse complement strand
CGCGAGGATTTGTATTATCGGCTCAACGTCTTTCCCATCCAAGTCGCCCCGTTGCGCGAGCGGCGCGAAGACATTCCGCTTTTGGCGCAACATTTCGTCAAGCTTTCGGTGAAACATCTCGGCGTCGCCAAGCCCCGCTTGACGCGCACGGGCATCGTCCAACTGCAAAATTACGATTGGCCCGGCAACATTCGCGAGCTGCGAAACGTGATTGAGCGCGCGGTCATTCTTGCCCGCGGCGGCGTGCTTGAGTTTGATTTTCCTTCCGGCGAAGAACATGCTGAAACGCGCCCCGCCAATCGAACCGTTGCCGATGGGTCTGCAACGGAATACCTCACTGAGGCGGAGATCAAGCAGCGGGAACGCAACAATATCCTGGCCGTTCTCGAAAAAACAGGCTGGCGCATAAAAGGCCCGGGTGGCGCGGCAGAGCTTTTGGGTGTGAAACCGACCACTTTGATTTCAAGGCTCAAGAAAATGAAGATGCAGCGACCGCCAAAGCAGGATTAAGCCGGAACAATTCAAAAGCGAACAGGAGTAACGGAGATAACAGAATATTCAGTTGCCGATGCGACCAACCAGGTTTCAAATCATGGCATTGAGCAAGACGTCCAGTTGTTTCGGAGTGTGCTCGCTTGAGATCGCGAAGCGAAAATAACCGCTCTCAGGCCCGCCGGGATATTTGATGAACGGCGGATAAATGCCGCGCGCAAGCAATCGTTTTTTTAAACGTTCCGCTTCCTTCGCGTTTTTCGGAACCAGCGCGACAATCGGGCCTGGCGATTCTTCGACGGGCAATCCGTGCCCTTTTAATCCGTCTTTGAGCCGCGCCGTGTTTTGAGCGAGGCGCGCGCGGAATGTTTTGTCGGACTTCAAAATGGCGATGGATTTCAAGGCTGCGTTTGCCAGCGGCAAAGGCAGCGGAGTATTGCCGGAGAACAGCCGGCTTTTCGCAAGGATGGCCGCGCGCAATTTTTGCGGTCCCAAAACCGCGCCGCCATAAACGCCAAATCCTTTGCTGAGCGTGATGGTCTGGATGATGCGTTTGGTGGAGACGCCGGCCAGTTCCGGCGTGCCGCGGCCGTTTTTTCCCAACACGCCCGCGGCATGAGCGTCGTCGAGCAGAATCATCCCCCCTTCAGGCAATGCGGACAAATATTCCTTGAGCGGGGCGATGCTGCCGTCGTGCGCGAACATGCCGTCGGTGAGAACGAGCGGACGCATGTTGCCGAGCCGTTGCACGATGCGCCTGAAATCTTGCGCATCGCGATGGCGGAATTTAATCACGGGGCAATCGAGCAGTTGCGCCGCGTCGGCAAGACAGCCGTGCGCGCGTTCGTCAATCAAGGCGTGGGAAAATTCACCTGCCAGCGCCTGCGCGACCATGAGGTTCGGCGCGTAGCCATTGGACGCGAGCGTTGCGGTTTGCGCGTCGAAGAATTGAACGATGCTTTTCTCCAGTTGTTCGTAGAGCGGATGATTGCCGGTGGTTATGCGCGAGGCGGAGACGTTCAATCCGAACCGCTCAAGCGCGATGGCTGCGGCTTCGAGCACGCGAGGATGGCTGGCCAAACGAAAATAGTCGCACCCGGCGAAGTAAATGAGCTTGCGTCCCTGGAAACGCACAAAAGTCCGGTCCACTTGTTGCATCGGCGGTGAAAGCATCGTGCGACTGGTATAAGCGAGCGCGAAACGAATCGCACGTGAAAAAAACTGTCAGCCCGCGCGGCGTTCAGCGCCGCACTTCCACGCGGTCACCCGCTTGCAAAGGCATGTCGAAACCGTTCAGCAATTCCTGTGCGCTGATTTCGGTCGGTTGGGCGCCGTTGCGCGACACGACGATCTGGCTCGGATCGCCCGGGCCATTATAATCCGCTTCAATCAGCGCCTGCCGCAAAGTCAACTCAGGCGTCCATGGAATCGAGGGATTGCGAACATTTCCCATCACCCAAACGACATTTGAATTCGCCTGTGCGACGGCAACACCCTGTTTTTCGCCGGCCAAAAATGCGGCGCGTTGCCTGGCCTGCATCTTCGATTTGGAGACGCAACCTGCTGCTGCGAGAGCCAACAAAATCAGCAACACTATCACTTTCTGCATGCCTCAATATAACACCGCTGGTGTGATAAAGTTAAGGTTTGCAAAGGCATTCCATCACCTTCAAACCTAGGCTTCCAATATGGCCACTGCCGTCGCATGCTGTTGAGTGTGGCTGAGGCTGATGAGGACAATCCGCCCGTTACGGGCCTTCAAAAGCTCCAATCCTTTTCCATGCAAAATCACGTAGGGCTCGCCGGAGTCGCGCCGCGCCACTTCCATGTCCTGCCAACCCAATTGCGCGCCGATGCCCGTGCCGAACGCTTTTGAGATCGCCTCCTTGGCCGCAAAACGCGCGGCGAGGAATGGCGCGGGCATCTTGTTGGAGAGGCAGTAGGCGATTTCGCCGGGATGCAGGATGCGGTTGAGGAAACGTTCGCCGAATTTTTCGTGCGACGCCTGGATGCGCGCCACTTCGATGATGTCGATGCCGATGCCGAGGATCAATTCCGGTAACCCTCCATCAATTGCAGCATTTCGCGAACGGCCTGCGGCAAACCGACACTCACGGCGCGGCTGATGATGCTGTGGCCGATGTTCAACTCGACCAAGTGCGGCACGGTGTGCAACACCGGAAGGTTCCGATAGTTCAATCCATGCCCGGCGTTGACTTTGAGGCCAAGGCCATGCGCTTGTTTCGCCGCGGAAATGAGACGTTCGAGTTCCTCGTTGCGCGCGCGTTTATCATCAAAATGTTCCGCGTAAGCGCCGGTGTGCAATTCAATGAACTGCGCCCCGACCTGCGCGGAAGCTTCCACTTGCGGAGCGTCCGGCGTAATGAAGAGGCTGACTTCGATGCCGGCATCGCTCATTTTTTTGCAAGTTTCTTTGAGCGATGCAAGATTGCCGACAACGTCCAGTCCGCCTTCCGTGGTGACTTCCTGCCGCCGTTCGGGAACGATGCAAACGATTTCGGGTTTCAATTTCACGGCGATGGCCACGATTTCCGGCGCATTGGCCATCTCAAAATTCAACCGCGTCTTGATGACTTCGCGCAATTTCCAGACGTCGCGGTCCTGGATATGACGGCGGTCTTCGCGCAGATGCGCGGTGATGCCGTGGGCGCCGGCGGCTTCGGCCATCAACGCAGCCTCGACCGGGTCCGGTTCGCCATGACCAGTCCCGCGATATCGCGCCTCGCGCAACGTGGCAACATGGTCAATGTTTACCCCCAGTTTCAACATGGCGTTATTTCGGCTTTCTCGACGAGTGAATCGTTTTGACCGGCGGATAACCAAGCCCAAGCGGAAAATTCGGCGCGTCGAGCCAGTATTCGCCCAGCGTCATTTCCAATCCGGTCAGGCCGACGGGTCCGTTGCGCAAAACGGTCAGTTCGTTCGGTCCGGTCAAGGTGACTTCGGTCGCGCAGTTGCCCAATTTCGGCCCCGCGGCGCGCAGCCACGCACTGGCGGGTGCGGTTCCAGGCGCGTGTGTCTGCCGGGTGTCCATCAAATAAATTTCGTGAATGGCGTTCCATTGGATGATGCGCTCCTGGTTGATCTCCCAACTGTAACAAACCATGTCCGGTTTCGAGAGAATTTCCTTCATCAACTCGCGCGGAAAAGGCGGCGCATTGGTGCGATGTACTATCGGCATCAATTGACCACGGAGAAAATCGCCGTCGGCTTCATGCACCGCGGTCAGATTGGGGATGATGAATGGCATTCCGTGGAAGAAGATCTGGCCATTGGTGAATACCAGCCGGTTTGGCATGGTGCGCGCGGTGAAATAGTTGATAAGCTCGGGAACGAGCCTCGGCCCGACTTGCGCCAGGTAATTGCTCGCGTTGGGAACGGGCATTGCCACGCCGGATTCAAACGCGCGCTTTGCCATGGACCAAAAGACAAGCTGGTTGGGAACGAACGGCGGTTGCGCCTTTTTGATGACATCGACCTGGCTCAACCACGGCGCAACTCCGCGCACGGCGGTGAAACTCACCAATGGATTGCGGACCATGTCCGTCGGGATTTTCCATGGGTCGAGTTTCAATTGCAACGCCTCGGGATATTGCACCACGAGTTTTGGCCGCACGTGATCTTCCTGTTTGCCTTTTGCGTTGGAGACCGTCAGGTGCATCTTGGGAAGCGGTGTCGGCAATGGCGCGGGAGGATTGAACGGATGATGGCGCATCAACGTCGGCCAATCTATTGCCACATCGAGCCAATCGTCCCGGAACGCATCGA
>DASRBR010000750.1:0-5526 GCA_035653495.1 Verrucomicrobiia bacterium | reverse complement strand
AAGGAAACGAGCGCCATTCTTGCCGAGATCGAAGACGTTGTCGTCGACGAGGTCAATGTTTGGAATAACTTCATCAACACCACCCTGGCGAACTCGGAAGAAAATTTGATCAAGGCCGTCCTGCCGTGGTTCATGGGTTCGGAGCGCAAGGTCCGCCAGTTTCTCAACCCGGAACGCGACCGCGCGCTTACCATTCCGTTGCTCTGCAAGTTCGAACTCGCCCGCTACGAAAAATTGGATGTGAAGGTTGCGCGCCGTGGTGGGATTGAAGGCTGGCAGCGCGCCGCGCGGTATTTTGAGGACCATGTGGACACGTGCTGCCGCGTCCTCGGCCTGCGCGAATTGTTCGCCGAACACGTCGCGGCCAACGCCGAAAAAGTTGAGAAGCTCAAAGGCATGATTGGCGAACTCAAAAACGCCAACGCCGAACTCGAAGGAGCCCTCGAAAAAATCCAGAAATCATGAAGCGTTCGGAATTTCATTTCGGCATTGTCACGCGCAGCCTGGACGCTGCGCGCGGCACTTGCACCGCCATCGTTTCCACGCCGACCGTGGACAGCGACAACGAAAGCGTTGTGCCGCGCGGTTGCGACCTCTCCCGCTTCAATCGCAATGCGCCTTTGGTTGACTCTCACAATTATTCGAGCGTGAGCAACCAGATCGGCAAAGTCACCGACGTGCGCATTTCCGACAAGCGCGTTGAATGCGATCTGCAATTCGCCATTGACGTTCCCGAAAACAACCTTGCCCGCCTCGCGTTCGGCATGGTCAAGGCCGGTTATCTCAAAGGGTGCTCCATCGGTTTTCAACCGATGGAATACATCTCGCCTTCTGACGGCAAGCTGTATCAGCAAACCCTTGCCGAACTCGGTTTGAAAAATCAGCAACCATCTCGCATCTACACCGCATGGACGTTTTGCGAACTCTCCCTTTGCGTCCTGGGAAGCAACCCGGATGCCTTGCTGCAAACTGCAAAATCCATCGGCATGTCATCGCGCGACCTCGCGCCGTTTCAAATCAAAACCCGCTCATCCATCACCACGCCCTCACCCTCAACACCACTATCCGAAATGAAGGCAACCAAAGACTTGCTCGCCTCACTGGGAAGCAAACAAAAATTTGACGACCTCTCGCCCGCGACACGCCGCGAATTTCAGAACGTCGAAACCACCCGGCGCAACGGCAATGAACGCGACATCCAAGGCGCGGTATTGCGCGCGCAACGCTCGCTTGGCATGGAACGCCGCCACTCCCTGCGCGATCCCATCGCCAAGTTGCTCCGCGAAGACCGCGACGCCGCGCTCCTTGTTGACGGTCTCGTGCGCTACCTGTGCTCAAGCCGGATGCATCCATCGCAATCCGACATGGTGAAAGAATTTGTCACCAAGTCCACCACCTTTGGAACGAACCTTGCATCGTCCATCTTTCCCATGCCAGTTTCGCCGGACATTCTTTGGGACACGGTTCTGCAATACGGCGCGTTCCGCGATTTCGTCCTGCCGATGCTCGGCCAGCAGACGCAATACGCCGAAGGCACGCAAGTCCCGGACGCTTGGTTCATGACGCCGACAACCGGCATGGGCACAGCCATTCCAACCGATGTTTCACTCGCGGGAACAAGCCTTTCCAAAAAGGCGAACACCATCGCCACCTTGCTGCCTGTCTCGGAAGAATGGTTGCAGGACGCCACTATTAATGTGGCCGCTCTTTTCCTCCGCATGTTCACGCAAGGAATTGCCAAGCGCATTGATTACGGCTGCTTCATGGCCAACGGAACGGACGACACCGCCAACGGCGCGCAAACCGGCATTTTCCAGAACAACACCGTGGTAACTGTCAACGCCGCCGCTGGCAATGTCGCCCTGGCACAATTACAGCGCGAAGATTTCTTGCTCGCAGTCAGCGCGGTCAATCCCGCCGTGTTGCAACGCGAATGCCGCTGGTATATCCATCCTGGCTTCATCCCAACGTTGTTGACCCTGCGCGAAGCGAAAGAAACCAAGTTCCTTTTGAAAACACCCGAGGAAACGCAAAGCGGCGAATGGGTTTTGGTCGGCTTCCCCGTCACCTGGTCTCCGCAAAATCCTTCCACCGATGGCGCGAATCAGCAGATTGCCGCATTCGGCGATCCATCCTGCTACGTCATGGGATTGCGCGAAGAATTTGAACTCATGTCTTCCGGCCTGGGACCGTCGTTCTCATCCAATGTCCGCAACGTGCGCGCGCTTGCTCGCGGTCGTGGTGACATGCGCGACGCGGCAGGATTTGCGATCTTGAACACAGCCAAGGCTTGAACGATTTGATTTGATGTATCGCACCCACACAACGACGAACAGGCAGAAGCCCGCCAGCAATGGCCGCGCAACTTTCGCGGGCATCCTTGTTGCGCAACGTCGCATCTACCGCCCCGGCTCGGAACGTGCGCACGTTGCCGAGCCGGGTTCACCGTGAATGAAAAAACCGTGAGATGAAAACGAATGTTTCCAAAACTTACTCTTCAGACGCCGATACTCACGGATCGGAACCCCAAAGTCTGCGGAGTCATCCAGGCGGGAAGCAATTTCCGCCTGGCATTTCACTTTGGCAGATCGAACGCGCCAGACGCTTGCACAAGGTTTGCATCGGCATTGAAAAATCAATCCGCAAAGGCCACACGTTGCGCCGCGCCATGCGCTGGTCACTCCGCACCGCCCGCAACCAAGGCTTTTATCGCGCCGATGCATCGAGGCGAATCCGCGTTTCACGTGGAACATTGTTGCGCCTCTATTACCAGTGGAAACGGAACGGACGTTGCCAGCAGGCGTTCGCACTCCGTTACCGGACACCGCACAAATTCGACCTGTCACCCTCGCAGCTACGCGAATTTATCAACGTCGCGTCCTCGCCCACCGTGGGCAACATCGGCACGGCCATTGACCGTTGCGCCCGCGCCTGGCAAATCTCATCACGCACACTCTTGCGCCGCCTGCCCGTCGCCCTCCGCAACGACATTCGCCAGCTTCACCGCATGCGCGCCAAAGTGCGCTCGCTCGAAAAGCAGCTTGGAAATTTCATCGCATGAGGCCGAACTTGACAACCGCCATATCATCGCAACGCCATGTTGAATCCGGGCAGACCATTGTTGACGGCGGATTTCGCCCGCTCGATCCTGGATTGTTCGAACGAACACCTGACCGACTTGATCGACGAGGGGCTCATCCAGCCGGTATGGAACATCTGCACACCGGGCGCGAAGCTTCGCGAGTTGCGCATCCTGGCAGCGGGTCTGTTGTTCTACCAGACCACCCAACGCCCATTGCCCGCCGATCCCAAGGAAGTGGCGGGAGACATTTTTGCCCCCGATGCGCTGATTACAACCGCCACTTTGCAGCGCGTTTTGAACTGCCATCACCAGCACGTAAGCCAGCTTATCGCTTTAAAGTCCCTCACCCTCGCGCCGGGCGAAACCATGCGGCGCGGTCGCAACGGCTTCGCCAAAGTCACACGGTCAAGCTGCCTCGCTTTTCTGGAAAAACGCCTCGTGATTTAACGCCAAACTTTGCCGCAAGCCCAAACCCGGCATTTCGCGCACAATTGCCCCAGGGCGATTTGGAGGGTGTCCAGCCCCGTCTTTCTGAAATGACCGGCCTCTGCAATCCCTGCAAGAGCGGTGCAAGGGTATGTGGCGAATATCCCGACCCTGCTTTAACCCCGAACGGCTTTCATCATGCGTCCCATAACTCTTTTCCGGCCTATGCCTGACGAATCCCGCCAAACCCTAGGTATAGATATCCAGATCACCAAGTCTGGCTCTGGCGGCACGGATGCTGCCAAGGAGATTAAGGATGCGACCGGCGCAACCGACAAGCTCACAGACGCGACCAAGGAAGCCAGCAAGGAAAGCGAAAAATTCGGCGGCAATCAACGCGACATGGCCCGGCTCTTTGGTCTGATGGGTGGCGAAGCCAGGGAAGCCGCACACGCCATCCATGGGATTGGGGAAGGCTCGGTATTGTCCGGCATGTTCGCAGTGGGCCTGATTGCAAAAGTCGTGATTGATAAACTGGATGAAGCCCACCAAGCCGCGATCAAGTTCACCAACCTCAAATGGGATGCGGCCATCAACTCCGCAAACGATTACATCGGCAAGATAAACGATTTGCAGGCCGCGTTGGACAAGGCATCCAAAAGCCAGGATGCCATCAAGGACAAATACGATGAGCAACTTGCCGTCCTCGAAAGGCAACTCGCCGCGCTAAAGCAGATCGCCGACATCACCAGTGGCGGCGACAAAGATAAAAAGGCCGAAGCCGAAAAAGATTTGAGCGAGCAAGGCGAACTGCAAAAAGGCCAGTTGCTCTTTGAGGAAATCCAATCCCGCAAAGACAAGCAACCACAGTTGGAAAGCGACGCAAAATATTATGCATCCGTCGCTGCTGCGATGGCAAAAAATCCCGCGTTCATCAAAGCCCAGGCTGATGTTCAACTCAATGACAGCCAGAAAAAGGAACTGGATGAGGCGCGGCTATTGATCGAGCAAGTCGGCGGCAAAGACAAGGCCAGAGCCCAAGCCGAAAAAACCAAAGGCAGCTTTGGCGCTTACCTTATCAATTCCGCGTTGAAGACGACCGACGAATACGATGCCAACCAGGCGCTCATCGCCGAGCAGAAACGTCAAATGGACGAAGCCAACCGCAAGCAGAAAGAAGCCATTGCCGCTGCCGCCGCAAATCAATCCGCCATCACCGATGAGCAGAAAACACTTTCCAACTCGCGCCAAACTTTCTTCACCGGACGCGCGGGTGAAGAAATGGCCGCAGCCATGGAAAAGATGATGCGTTTGGCCTCTGGTCAAAAACTTAGCGGTGGAGACGAGCAATACCTTCGCTCCATCGGCACGATGATCGCCGGGCATGATGTTACCACCGGCCAGGCCGAACAAATGTTACGCGTGGCCCAAGGCCGCAAGAATGTGATGCAAAACTTCCTTGAACGCCTCATGAACGCCATCAGCGCCGTCCCGGATTTCTCCAAGTTCGAGCACCGCTTGCAACAATTGGAGAGCAAACTAACTAATACACAAGGTATGGCAATCGATTCGATGACCTGGCTTGGCTCACACTGAAACCATGAACACCCTCGAAATCAAACCACCGGAAACGACGCCGGAACACAACACCTTGGACGGCTCGCACACCGTCATTGTTCGCGTTGCCGTGCCCGACGAAATCGCCACGCTCACCGGCCAATTTCCAGCAGGGAATTTTGTCGGCACTACTCTGCTCGCCCAGGCCATCATCGCGCAGGTCGGCGCGTCCTTGCCCCAAGTCCATCATTACAACGAACTGAACAAGGCGCTTATCATCATCGCTTGCGGCCATCTTCCGCTCGAAACCGTCAAGGAAGCTGCTCTCTCTGTTTTGAAAAAATGTCGGCTGGAAAAGTTCGCCGTCATCGCTTACGCCCATTTGGCCGAAGATTTTTTCCCCGAACTGCATCGCGGCGAAATGGCAATCCTTTTGCCCCAGCACACACGCCAAAGTTTCC
>DASRBR010000749.1:0-6427 GCA_035653495.1 Verrucomicrobiia bacterium | reverse complement strand
AAAAATTGATCGAACACTTTCTGCCGCTGCCGCCACGTTTGCGGCAGCGCGCGCAACGTCCTCATGAATAAAAGGACTATTTCGCCGATGTTCTGAAACATAAATCAAATCAATGCCCGGAAGCAGGCGCTTTACTTGAAGCCGGCGCCTTTCCCATCGGAATATAACACACGCGCCAGCGCCTGCCTTCCGGTTTGGATTGATACTGGAAAAGGCCGAACAGGAGCGAGATTTTTTTCGTTCCGGGCGCAGTTTCCTTTCGGTAAAGGTTCCAGAGCAACGACTGGCTTTTTGCGCCGGTCTTCGGATTTTTTTCCGCGCGCCAGACGGAATAAACCGGCGCGTATTCGCGCTGCATCTTGTCGTTGGTCGGGAAAAAGGGTTCAAGGATCGCGAAGACTTGCAGCCGCTCGTTGCCGTTCAATTCCCGAGTGCGCGCGTAAAATGGAAACAAAGCGGTGCGGCGCAGCTCGCGTCCGGTCGTGGTGCTGCGCATTTTCAAATCGGAATAAAGGAAGAACATGATGCGCGTCCGCTCGCGTTCCAATGGCGGCGCGTGGATGCTGCTGTATTTGTAAACCGGCCAGCAATACCAGTTGTCGGTCAGCGTGTCATTGGTTCCGCGGCTGAAGAACGGCCAGAAACGCCGCTGGGTTTTGCCCTTGCCATGCGCGAACTCGACCAACGGCCACGGCGCATCCCATTCCACATATTGTTTCTCGCGCTCAATGGTGTGCGTGACGCCAATGGGCCAGCCCCAACTGTCCGAATCACGCGCCTTTGACCGATAAGTCGCCCGCAACGGAACCAATACCTTATACCACGCGGCGTTGGTGGTGCCGACGCCATTGGTGAACTCGGTAAAAAACGGCCACATCATGAACTGGCTTTCGTGACCGCCGTTCACTTCCTTTTCGTGAAGCACGTTGGTTTGCGTGGTGATGGCCTTGTGTTCCCGCCCGAGAAAAGGCCAAATTTGCCAGCCATACAAACCGTCCCCGTAACGTTTATTGTAAAGCGGGTAGGGCATGTTGTAGTTCACCACGTCCTTTTTGCGCGTCTTGGAATAAAAAGGAAACAGGACGAAATCAATCTGGTCGCGGAACAGGCGGTTCTCCAAATGTCCGTAAATCGGAAAAACCGCCGTGTAATTCTTGTTGGTATCGGTCGAGCGCTGCTGAAAATAAACCGGAAAAATCGTGAACCTGCGCGTGGTGGCATTGGTCTGGTTTCTTCCACCGGCAAAATTGAGCAGTTGAAAAAATTGCCAGCGATATTCGTGTCCAAACCGGTAATAACCCACAATGGGATACACGAAATCATATTCCTCGGATTGTGTTGCGGGGTCCGTTTCGTGCGCCATCAACGGCGGCACGGCCCAGGTATGTTGCGTTTCCTTTTGCTCCGAATAATAGAAAGGGCTGACGATTTCCTCGCGCTCACCCGGCGCCAGCGTCAGCGAATATCTTGAAAAAAGCGGACCAGCGATGACAGAGTTTGTGTCCGATGCCGCCGTCCAACCTGAAAACCAAAAGCCGACGCTCAGCAAGCCGATGATCAGGATTTTGGTTATGGACATTTGCGCGTCAGCACGATTTCGATGCGACAGATAGTAATTTAGGAAGCAGGGGCGTCAAGCAACAGCGCGGGAGAGGTTGATTTGCGGAAGCAATAAAAACATGAGACGTTAACGATAACGAAACCTCCAGAAACGTCCTTTTCAGCCTTTTTAACATAAAAGATTGACTTCGCCATCGTTTTCCTTATCCTTTCCTTACTACTTGAGGTTTTTACCTCGGTTCCTCCCGACCCAGTGTCGATTGTGCATTATCGCCACTGGGTTGTTTGTTTTTGGCGCTTCGCAGGCCAGTCCACAAATTCAGCACTGAAGGCACAAACGCCAGCGCCGCCACCATGCACAACGCCACGCCCATGGACATCACTTCGCCGAGGCTGCGGATGCCTTGATGTTGCGCAAGGATCAAACTGCCGAAACCGGCAATCGCCGTCAGGCCCGAAACAAAAACCGCTTTGCCGGTGCTCTTGGAAAGGATGCCCGCAGTGCCTTCCTCAGCGTAACGATTCAGGATGTGAATCCCGTTCGTCACGCCGATGCCGATCACCAATGGCAGCGTCATGATGTTTGCGGGGTTGAAAGGAATGCCGAAAAATCCCATCAGCCCGGCCATCCATGCCGTGCCGATCGCCACCGGCAACAACGCCAGCGCCACAAATCCCGGTCGCCGGAAATGGATGAGCACCATGAGCGCAATCGCGCCCAGTGCGTAATACGCCGCCTGCACATAACTGTCCTTGAGCAGCGTGGTGTATTCGAGCAATTGCACCGGCGTGCCAGTGACGTTCGGATAAACGCTGCGGATCTCGTTGACGAACCGTTTTTGGTCATCGTGCTGCCAGATGTCGAACGTGCGGTCGTCCAATTTATTTTTTGGATAAACCTGGATCAAATATTTGCCGGTCACGCCGATGAAACGATGGCGCAGAGATGGTGGAAGATCATTGATGCCCAAGCCCGAGCTGTTGTCCTGGTCGCGGATGGAGTCGAACGTGTCGTTCACGTCGTTGAACAAGGCCTGCTGAAACGCGGCAAGTTTCTCCGAGACTTTTGCCTCGTCCATGTTCAACATCCGTTTGCGAAACTGGTTGATGCTGTCGCGCAATGCGAGCAATTGGTCCAGCAGCGCGGTCTCATCCATTTTTGCCGGCGGATCGTCGTTGGTGACGGGAATCGTCGGCGGGTCCTGCGCGGACATGTCGCTGCGGATGGCGTCCGCCGCCGCGCCCATGTAACCCATCGTTGAATACAGCGTGCGGTCCAGCGCGAGGATGTTGGCCGGCCTGCGGTCCGGCGGCTGGAATTGCACCGGCGCAATTTCCTTTTTGATCTGGCCGATCAACCTCATTTTTTCCCTGGGATCGCCGATGAGAAACGGCGCCATGGAAATGTTCGTGCCGACGGTGGGCAGCTTGCTGAGCCGCGCCACCAAATCCGTCGCCTGTTCCGGCGAGTCCGCAACGACTGCGGCGAACAAAACCGATTGCGGCGTCGAGGTGATCAATTTTTTCTCGAACACCACCGCCGGCAATCCCGCCGATTGCATGTTCAGCAGATCGTAATCGAAATAGACCCGGTGGAATTGCGTGACCGCCAGCACGGTGAGCAACACCGTCAGGACTGCCACGATTTTTGGCCGGCTGAGCCAGATGTTCTCGATCCGCGCGCGCAAATTATGTTCCGGCTCGCGGTAACCGATTTTTTTCTTCAACTCGGCGATCTTTGCCTCGCGCTCGGGCGTGGCCTGGTCGATTGCGTTTTGCCGGCCGCGGAACAGCATCACCGGCAACATCGTCATCATCGGGATAAAGCAAACCATCATGCCGCCGCCGCAAATCACGCCCATTTCCTGGATGCCCTTGAAATTGGTCAGCGCCATTGCCAGGAACGCCGCCGCAGTGGTCATCGCTCCGGTGAAAATTCCCTGTCCGGTGAAAACCATCGCCGTGCGCATCGCCTGCTCTTCGCTGCGTCCGTGGCGCAATTCCTCCTCATAACGCGTGATGAGATGCACGCCGAAATCAATCGCCAGGCCGATCAAAATCGGCACGAACGTGATCGTCAGGATGTTCAGGTGCCCGACCGTCAGCGTCGCGAACGCCATCGTGTAACCCAGCCCGATGATCAGGCAGATGGTCGCCTTGAGCGGGCGTCCCGTTTCCTGGTAACCGTAAATGAAAATCAGCGCGCAAATGATGAGCGAAACCACGCTGGCCGTCATCGAATCTTTTTGCGACTGCTGCATTTCGTCATGTTCCAAAACCGGTTCGCCAGTGATACCGGCATTGACACCCGGCACTTCGCGTTCCGTCATTGCGACCAACTCGCGCAAACGCTCCACGGCGGGGCCGTTCAACTCCTCCGTGCGCGCGCGGGCGGTGACGAGATAAATGCGGCCATGGGCATAAGTGATGTACATGTCCTGCTCCGCTTCGTCTGACGCGCCGAACAGCGCGGTGATGCCGGGCGAAGGCGGCGCGCCGGGTCGTTGCAGGCTCGCATCAGCCTGGTCCACGATGCGCTTCAACATCGGCAACGCTTCGAGCAACGCATTGTTCTGGGCGTTCTGTTCGCGTTTGGCGTGATAAATCTGGTAATTCACCAACGCGAACAATGAATCGAGGTTTGTCGCGCGGGTGAATTGCTGGATGAACGGCAGATAATTCGTCAGCGCCGAACGCATGTCGCGCAACTGCGGTTCCGGCACGAACATGAGCGCCTTGCGCCCCATCATGGTCAGGTCGCCTTTATAGAAAACATCCGTGAAGATGTTCGTTTCCACCGAAAGCCTTTCGCCAAGACGCTCCACGAACTGCCGGTTCTTCTCCGTGTTCTCGCTTTCCAACACCACCACCAAATCGTCCTGGGACGGAAATTCCTTGAGGAATTTCATGTATTGCTGGTGATAGGTTTTGTTCGCGCCAACGAGGTCGTCGCGGTTCATGTCGAACTGGAGATGCGTGCAGGTGTAAACCACGCAAAGGGCGAAGAGAACAAATTGCGGCCAAAGGAACAGCCAGCGAAACCGTATCACGGCATCCGCCAACCGGCCCAAAGCCCGGCCCATGAATGTGTCTGACAGAGATTTCATCCAATTGCCTGAAGATTCGCGCTTAATCTAAACGCGAGTTCAGTGCGAAATTATCCATTTTGCCATCCGAAAGCGGCAGAGGGCTGCCGCACTCCATGACGCTCCGCGTGTTTCATGCGCGCAAAATTTCCGCCAGGTCTTGGAGTGCGCCAGTCCTCTGGCGCTTTATGTAGGTGAACATGAGAGTTTTCTACTGAACTGAACCTGCCGCACCAACTGCGTTATTAGAACCGAAACGGGCCAAATTTATTCAACCTGCGCCTTCGGGAAGCTCCGCGTTCGAATAAACTTCCTTCACATCTTCATGCTCTTCAAGCAGGTCTGTCAATCGGTTTACCGCCGCGGCAGTCGCCCCGGCCGGCACCGGGACCATCAAGGTCGGCAGCGACGTGATTTCCGCCGACACCGTTTTGATGCCTTTTGCCTCGAGTTGCTTGAGGACCGCTTCGAAATGGGCCGGGTCTGTCAAAATCTCGTAACCCTCCGGCTCCGCCTTGAAATCTTCCGCGCCGGCATCCAGCGCCAGTTCCATCAATTGATCTTCGTTGGCCGCTTCGCGCGCGATGATGATCTGGCCCTTGCGCTGAAACAACCGGCTCACCGAACCGGCAGAGGCGATCGTCCCGCCGTTCTTGGTCAGAAGGCTGCGGATTTCCGACGCGGTGCGATTGCGATTGTCCGTGCTTAATTCCACCAGCATCGCCACGCCGCCCGGACCATAGACTTCGTAAGTCAAATCTTCGAAATTGCCAGTTTCACCGCCGCCCGTGCCTTTCTTGATGGCGCGCTCGATGTTATCGTTGGGCATGTTGGCGCTGCGGCAGCGCAAAAGCGCCATGCGCAGGCGCGGGTTCATGTCCGGGTCGCCTCCGCCGATTTTTGCGGCGATGGAGATTTCCTTCGCCAGCTTGGCGAAGATGCGCCCGCGCTTGGCATCAATCGCCCCTTTGAAATGCTTGACCTTTGCCCATTTGCTATGACCAGCCATACATAAAAATCACTCTCAATTTTTGTTGCAGTTTTGAATTGTAACACTCAACCAACAAGCCTCCACGCGCAAGCAAGTTTTAACGCGTCCCCGATGCAGGTTGCGAGGGGCTGAACCGACTGGACCATGCGAAAAAATGACCTTTGTGCATTATTGCGGAAAAAGTGTTGACCACGTCGTTTGTTCCTGCCATCTCGGGGCAGCGGAATTCGAGTATAAAAAATTTCAGTTCACGAAATGGAAAAAGCAAAAATTCAGCTAGAGAATTCGGAAAGGTACTGCAAAAGCGAAATTGAGCGCATGCTCAAAAATTCGCAAACAAAAGTTATAATGCCTGTCCTAACTCTGGGTCTGATTCGGGAGTTCATTCAAAGCGGCAGAACGTCATTCAGTGATTCGGAGATTCGTCAGTCTTACCACTCGGCAGTAAGGGAAATGAAGGAGTTCCTCGGTCATGACGTACATATCGGAGCAAAGTACGAGGACGCATACGGAATGAGGATGTCCAGATATAATGTGCTTAAGGGCGTTGACCACCTTAAATACCAATTAATGTCCCCATACAGTCAATGCGCCCAATCTCTCAGTGCCTGGATTCCATCCAGGATACAGCAACATATCGAACAGCGCTTGGGAATTGTTCCCTCTCTGAAAGATATTGGGAAGCGAGTCCGTCTGTCGCAGGTCAAAAAGGATTTTCTGCGGTTGGTGATGAATCAAATTGATAAAAATCCCGCGAATTTCGAAATTTTCAGTTTTGCCATAATGAAGG
>DASRBR010000748.1:0-8479 GCA_035653495.1 Verrucomicrobiia bacterium | reverse complement strand
ATTTTCGAGCCGTTTTTCACAACCAAGGAAATCGGCAAAGGCACCGGGCTGGGACTTTCCACCGTCATCAGCATCATCAAGAGCCACGGTGGTTTTTTGGATTTGCAAACCGAGGTTGGCAAAGGAACGACGTTCAATGTTTATCTTCCAGCGGCAGCCGAGGCGGTGGTTGCGACTTCCGAGCCGACCGCGCCCGAGACGTTGCGCGGCGAAGGCGAGACGGTGATGATTGTGGACGACGAACCCGCCGTGCTCGACTTGACCGGACATCTGTTGACGCATTTCGGTTACAAAGTTGTGACTGCCATCCATGGCGCAGATGCGCTCGCGCTTTTCCCGCAATACAAGGACAAGATCAAAGTCCTCGTCATCGACATGATGATGCCCGTGATGGACGGCCCAACAGCGATTCGCGAAATAAGGAAGCTTCAGCCGAAGTTGCCTGTCATCGCCATCAGCGGGTTGATGGCCGGCGACAAAATCCAGGAACAACTCGGCGATTTCGGTGTGGTATTCATTCCCAAACCTTTCACGACCGAAAAATTGCTGCTGGCCATCCGCGACGCCGTCATCAATGACCGCTCAACTCCTCAATCCGCTGTTGCGGTTGGCCTATGATTTCGCCGTCAATTCGGAGACCAAAGTCTCCGCGTCCCACGGGCCATCATGACGGATTCCGTTGATGAAAAACGTCGGCGTGCCGCCCACGCCACTGCGAACTCCGCTCCGAAAATCCTGGATGATGCGGTCGCGATGCGCGCCGGTCTCGACTTCCGCAATGATTTCCCGGGCGTCCAGTCCCAATTCCATCGCGAGCTGCGCGATGTCCTCGTCGTCCAGCGCATCTTGATTCTCGAAAAGAACATCATGCATTTCCCAAAAGCGTCGGGCAGCGTCGGCGGCTTCCGCGGCTTCGGCTGCATGTTCGGCATGCGGATGAACATTGGTCAGTGGAAAATTGCGAAAGACAAAACGCAATCGGTTCCCCAGCGCTGACTGGACTGTCTTGACCATCGGATACGCTTCGCCGCACGCGGGACACTCGTAATCGCCGTATTCGACGAGGGTGAGTCTTGCCTCGCGCGGCCCTTGGATGTGGTCGCGGTTGTTAACGGGCACGGCGAGCTTGGCCGGTTCATCATCTTCAAATTCACGTTTCATTTTTCACCTCCTATTTCTTTGATTCTTCTTTGTTTGCGAACAGTTGTGACAGGAAAACTTCTCCTTCCGCGTACCATCAATGGCATCGGGGAATTCTTCAAATTAAATTCTCGAAAAAGTGTGTTGCCGCTGTGATTCCCTCGCTTTGGCAAGACGTCCAGGTTGCTCTGTTGAAAAGAAATTCGCCTGTTACAGAAAGGGAAATTTTTGTTTGGAGTGCGCGGACATGTCCGCGCTTTGGAACCGGGCGACATGTCGCCCGGAAGAAAAGCGGTGTCATGCCACCGCACTCCAAAATCGCTGTAAGACGATTTTGCGACCGCTGAAAAAGGTTTCAACAGAGTCAGTCCACATCCGGGATATTCGCATGTGCGCAACCTGTGCGCGTTCTGTGCAATCATGAGCGCAAGTCTTTCTTCCATCTGAACACCGAACTGTTACTGAAACTAGACAAAGACCTGTGAATGGGGAGTTAATTTTTTGGTAGAACCTACAACCGACCAGCTATGAAAACGGGAAATATGTGCGTTGTGGCAAGAGTGGCGTGCCTCGGCCTGGCTCTTGCGCTGCTCTCACCCTCGTGGGCATTGGCTGTGACCAATGTTTTTCAGTTCAATTACACTTTCAGTTCCGGTGGCAGCTTATCTTCCCCGACCGGTCCGGCTCCCTGGCTGACGGCAAACATTCAGGATGTCACATTGGGCACTGTGGACTTGACGATCAACGCTTCGGGTTTGCAGGGCTCAGAATATGTAAGCAGCTTTTTCATGAATTTGGATCCGGCCATGAATCCAACCAGTCTGAGCTTCTTGAAAACGGGCATGACAGGCAGCTTCACCGATCCCACCATTAATCTCGGTGAAAACGGGTACAAAGCAGATGGGGACGGCTATTACGACATTGACCTTGAGTTTTCGACTTCCCACGGGTCCACCTTTACTGTTGGCGATTCCATCACCTACCAAATCACTGGCAGCGGACTTGATGCCAATGATTTCGAATTCACGAGCCAGATGGGCGGTGGAACCGGCACATACCTTGCCGCTGCCCACGTGCAGTCGATTGGGGCCGACGGCTCATCGAGCGCATGGATCGCGCCCGTTCCCGAACCTGCCTCCGCCGCGCTGCTTCTCTTCGCCGCAGGCCTATGGTTCGGTGCTCGTCGTCTGGTCAAACGCACTCACTAACCTGACACCCGGAAATTCAGCGCCGCAGCGAAGGCGGCGCCCACGGACACGATCATCAAGGATAGGAGGAATAGTTTGGTGCCAGAGGCCGGGATTGAACCGGCGACCAAAGGCTTATGAGTCCTCTGCTCTACCGCTGAGCTACTCTGGCTCGACGCCCGCCACGCGCTGAAACCCGCGGCGAAGTCACTCCTTTTACCCTTAAAGTTTATCAGCGCAGAGTCAATAACAATTCGCCGTCTTTTCGGCATCGTTCACCTCCAAGGTGATTGACTTCGCACACCCATTGAGGGAAGGATAGTTGCGATGCCGATTCCGCCTCTTGACCAGTTTGGATTGCTGGCTGCGGGCATCCACGATTCCACGCTCGATGAAATCAAAGGCAGGTTTGGTTCATTCCAAAGCACAGGCCATCGCCAAAGTTGTTCCAAAAGCTTGTCGCGTTCGTCGCCGAGGCGCGCGGCTCGATTTGCCACTTGCCTATTGATTGACGGCAGCTTCGTAACCGCCAAGACTGACCCTAACGACATTGACCTCGTTCTGGTGTTACCGCTAACGCACGACTTGAAGTCGGATTTGTCGCCCGGCCAATATAATCTTGTGTCAAAAAGGAGCGTGCAAGACGTTATGGATTTGATATAGTGGTCGTGCGTTAGAACACAGTGGAATACAACGAAGCTACGGCCTTTTTCCAACAGGTGCGCGGCAAACCGGCCCTGCGGAAAAGCCTTTTAAGACTGGCGCTATGATCGAGAACACCGAACAACTCGTGCAGGCCATCGAACAGATGGGGAGGATGCAGCGCATCCTCGAATCGTATCGCTCAGACATTCTCCCCCAAAATCCGCGCAACTTCGCGGCGTTTGCTGAAGGACCTTTGGACGAAATCCACAAACTTGAAGCGGCAATTTCCGATTACGTCAGCCGCCTGGAGCACGCAGCCGCGCGAGTTCGCTGGGGGTTTCGCCTCCTTCACAGTGCAGTTATAAATATAATTCACTTTTCTCGATTTTCGCCGGCCCTGCTACAAGCCTCACCGCTTAATTGCCCAAGTTGATCCAATGATTACGGCCCGTTATTTCTAGTCACTCCATGCGTACAACGAGCTGATTCAAGAACGTCGGCAGAACAACATAAGCCTCCGTGCGTTTGACAATTTGTGCGACTTATTGAACCTTTTAGTGCCCACGAAAGGGGTCGCATGAAAACTTCATCGGTTCATTGGAATATTTCCGCGGCAAAGGTGGAGGAAGCAAAGCGCGGCAGTGCGAAAAGATGGCGCAAATCATGGATGAGCCGGCTATGCGCGTTGCTTGATCATCTCGCTCCCGTCGGTTACGAGGACGACGAAGGTTTCCATTACGGCAAGCCTGCCATTCCGCCGAAAAACGACTGGCTTTCCTGATTTTTTCTCTTTGTGCTTCAACGACTTCGCCTGCCTTTAGCCGCAATCTGTCCCTTCGCGTTTGCCGTGACGGTTAAGCTGCGCTATTGTGATTCGACGTTCAGTACTGCTCTCCCGGAGTATGAACAATGTAATTTTGTTGGCGGAAGATTCGGAGGATGACGCACTTTACTTCAAGCGGGTGTTGGAGTCTGTAGGCGTTTGCAATCCAGTCCAAGTAGTGACGGACGGGCTTGAAACGATTGCTTACTTAAAGGGCGAAGGCAAATATGCGGACAGGGCACGTTACCCGTTTCCTTCCGTGTTGTTTTTGGACCTGCTGATGCCGCGCGTCGATGGCTGGTTTGTGCTCAAATGGCTTTCGGGCGAGCACCTGTTAAACAAAGTGACCGTCATCGTCATCACTGGCGTGGCGGAACACATGGTGCTGCAAAGCGCCTATTCAATGGGGGCGCACTCATTCATTTTCAAACCGTTCCAGGCGGAAGAATTGAATTGCTTGATCAAGTATTGGCCTGAGCTATGGGCGCTCAAACCGGCCCGGGTCGATGCGCCCGCCGGCGGTTCACGCCGTTAAGAAGGCCTTGGCGGCGTTGGGCACTCGCACCGCGACCAAAATTCAAAAGCCGATTGCAGAAAGTCCAGCAGCTCCTTCATGTGCGCCGGTTTCACGAAATAAGCATGCGCGCCAAGCTCGTACGCCTTCCATACGTCCGATTCCAGACTGGAACTGCTGTAAACCATGATTGGGATCACCTTGCAATCCGGGCGGCTCTGCACCCAGGACAAAAAATCAAAACCGTTCATCCCCGGCATCTTCAGATCGCACAGGATGACGTTTGGGCGCGGATATTTCTTGCGATCGTCAAACGGCGGTTCGCCTTTCAGGTACTTGATGGCTTCAAGACCATTGCTCACCGTGTGCAGCGAATGAACGCTTTGGCTGTCCTTGACCGCTTTCTCCACGAAAAAGACATCGTCCTCGCTGTCTTCAATCAGCAATATTTCAAGCTTGTTGATATGCATGTTCCATTGCCCCAATAAGATAAACCTTCCACAGAATTACCCTTTTTTCAAAACGGCTGCCTTGCGCAGCACGCGCACTGTACTTGTGTTTTGGCGAGTTGCAAGGCGGCAAGGCTGCATTATTGTGAATCGATAGTGAATCGATACTGCTTGTTTAGAGTATGGATAATGTGATTTTACTGGCGGAAGATTCGGAGGCTGACGTGCTTAACTTCAAGCGCGTGTTGGAGTCGGTGGGTCTCTGCAATCCGGTTCAAGTAGTGCGCGACGGCCATGAGGCGATCGCTTACATGAAAGGCGAGGGCCAATACGCCGACAGGGAACGTTTTCCGGTTCCTTCCATATTGTTTCTTGATTTGCTCCTGCCGCGCGTGGATGGCTGGTTTGTGCTCAACTGGCTTTCAACCCAGCGTCTGCCCAACAAATTCCTGATCATTGTCATCACCGGCCTGGAGGAACTTTTGCGCTTGCAAGAAGCCTATTCAAAGGGCGCGCACTCATTCATCGTCAAGCCGTTCCAAGCCGAGGAAGTGAAGGGCTTGATCAAATATTGGCCTGAGCTTTGGATGCACAAGGCGGAACAGGACGCGCACGCCGCCGCTGCCGGTCGCCGTTAGGAAAATCGGTCAATCCATGACGCCGGTGTTCAACGCCCAAAAAATTTTTTCGCGTCTATTTCCTGGGATGCGCTTTTTCACCGTTTTTGACTTCAATATTTCGCTTGCGTCCGCTGGGACGGTGCTTTAGAAGTTCCGGCCCTTGACGCAGGCTGAAAATGAAGTATTGAAATTGGCTCGCGCGTCCGTGAGAATATTTTGGTTGCCTCGGTAGCTCAGTTGGTAGAGCAGTTGACTCTTAATCAATTGGTCCAAGGTTCGAGTCCTTGCCGGGGCACCATTTCTCTTTCAACCCTCCCCTCCTTCGCATCTTCGCGTTCTTCGCGCTAAAATAAATTTCAAAAAATTGGGGTGCATTCCCCACGTTCCCATTGCCCAGTTTGAGTCCAATGTTTAACTGAGGAATAATTATGAAACGTCGTTTATCATTTTTCATTGTCGGGCTCGCCATCGCTTTTTCTCCTTTGATGGTCAACGGGCAGGTTTCCCTTTCTATTGGCGTTAACGTCAGTTCACCGGCAGATTTTTATCAGCCACTGTCACAATACGGCAACTGGGTGGACCTCTCGTACGGTCGTTGCTGGCATCCGACTGATGTGCCCGCCGACTGGCAACCTTACACGGACGGACAATGGGTTTGGACCGATGCCGGGTGGTATTGGCAAAGCAACGAACCGTGGGGCTGGGCCACCTGCCATTACGGCTCATGGGTGAACGATCCCAATTACGGCTGGTGCTGGATTCCGGGCACCGAATGGGCGCCGGCGTGGGTCACGTGGCGGGACAGCGACGATTACATCGGTTGGGCTCCGCTGGGGCCAAATCGTTCGGTGTTGCCGTTGCAATTTTTCGTCTTCACGGGCATTCACGATTTTGGCCGCGAATTCCGTGGCCGCGGCGATTTCATCCGGGGCGATCGCGATCGTGACTTCATCAACCGCACCCGCGTCATCAATGATTTCTCGACGCGCAACGTGAACATCGACGGCCGGCAAACGAGAATTTACTACAATCGCGGCCCGGCTGTTGAAAACATCCAACGCTCATCAGGAAAACGATTCGAAGCCAGGCCCATTCAGGACGTGGTCCGCGAACATCAACAACCGGCCAACCTGCGCCAAAACCGCCAACAAAACCGCTTCGAGCAGCAGCAGCCCGCGCGTGAAAATCAACCGCAACGCACCACACCGCGCGAAGGCCAGGTACCGCCTACCGGACGCGAACACGGCATAACGACGCCCAATCAGGAACGGCAAACTCCCGAGCGCGCGCAACCCGGTCAGCGGAACCAATTCGAACGGCCCGGCCAGCAGCCTCAGGAACGCCAGGTGCCGCCCACCGGTCGCGAACACGGAATCAGCACGCCTCCTCAACAACGTGAAGTTCCAACACCCCAGCAGCCGCGCCAGCAGCCGAACACCACTGAACGGCCCACTCCGCAGCCAATAACCCCGCGCGAACGTCAAGTGCCGCCTACCGGCCAGGAACGCGGAACCAGTTTTCCGCAGCAACAACAACGGGAAGTTCCAACTCCCGCCCAGCCGAACAGAAGCGAACGGCCCATGCCGCAACAACAACAACAACGGCAGGTGACACCAACGGGACAGGAACACGGAACCAGTTATCCAGCGCAACAACAACAACGGGAAGCGCGTCCCACCCAGGCAGCCCCGCAGAGAGAGCAGACCGCTCCTCGCGAGCAGCAAAGAACTCCTCAGCCTGAGCAACGCAAACAACAGGACAAAAATCAGGGCAATCAGTAAGGAGTTTCAAAAGCTGAAAAGCTGATTTGCGTTTAGTTGCAACGTCCGGCCTCACGCCGGACGTTTTTGCATGTACACGATTTTCTTAAAGGCAAATGTGATTTCCAGCGGCTAACTTGCCGCGAGAGGTTTATTTGGAGTGCGCGGACATGTCCGCGCTTTGGAACCGGGCGACATGTCGCCCGGAAGAAAAGCGGTGTCATGCCACCGCACTCCAAAATCTGAAAAAGGCGCTCAAAAATCGTCCGGCACGTCGAGTCGGTCAGTTTTTAAACTCTTCACGGTTGCCAAGAATGCCGGCGATGCGTTGCGCGAAAACCACGAGGCCGAACACCATTTATAATTTTCCGCCAATTTGGCAACCCCATGCAGCGCGGGGTTATAATGAACATAATGCAATCGCGCCAGGTAAGATTTTTCAAACATAATCCGGCTTTCCCTAAATTGAAACCAGACTTTGCGTCCAGGCGCAGCATCCTGGCGGTTCAATTCTTGCGCTGTTTTCATGTGCAGTTTGCCAATAAACTTCCGAAGTGACGCCGGCTCAGGCGGCGAGGACCCTATGAAATGATAATGGTTGTTAAGCACCGCCCATGCCTTAAGTGACCATCGGAATTCCTCAGCGTAAGCGAAGAGTGATTCCAGAAAAAAATCCAATCGTGCCGGGGTGTGGAGATACGGCAACTTCTTGTACGTGCCTGCTGTCACGATGTAAATACCCGGCTCAAACAGCCAGTGTGCCGGCGCGTGCGGCCAATTCATGCCGCGAACCGATGCCGGAAAGTAATGAGGTTATCAAGTCTTATTTGGAGTGCGCGGACATGTCCGCGCTTTGGGACCGGGCGACATGTCGCCCGGAAGAAAAGCGGTGTCATGCCACCGCACTCCAAAGTCTGAAAAAAAGCGCCCAGAAATGGTCTGGCACGTCCAGTCGGTTTTAAACTCCATGAATCGAAAATGTGTTTTCGTGAAAATTCGTGAAATTAGTGTCTTCAGTTCCTCTCAGAAAAAACCCTTTTTTTTGTGTAGGAAAATTGTTTTTTTCAGTCCCTCCAAAAACACACTTTTTTGAAAATCACCAAACCCGCATGAACATTGGTCGGAACCCGCTTTTTTCGCAGCATTAGTAAAACTAAAAACTGTTGTCAAACCTACGGTACGTTTCATTTTCCCGGGACCGCCGTGATGTAATGGCGGTTAATATGAAAATCGAACATGCTCAAACTGCAGAATCAGAATCACAATCAACCTTAAATCCCAAGGAGGGCGCCCAAGCAGCCGATAATCAGCCCAGCGTGGGTAGGGACGCGCTGCCGCGCG
>DASRBR010000747.1:0-9458 GCA_035653495.1 Verrucomicrobiia bacterium | reverse complement strand
ATGCGATTTTGGACGCCCTTAAATACTGTGGCGATCACTTCGCGGCGGTCATCGCCGTTGGAATTGGTGAGCGTTCGCAGGTATCGAAACAAACCCACGCCGCGCTTGCCGTCCGGGCGTGTCGTCTCCTCATTGTTGATGAACGCCATTAGTTCATCGCCTGTGATGCCGTCCGCCTTCGCAGCCCAATCACGCCAACGATACGGTGCTTCAACCGCCGCCTTAAATTTTTTACCCGCCAGTTTAGCTTCCTCCTCGCGCTGAATTTCCAAATCGTCCAGGAATTTCAGGAACATGATCCAAGTGAGCATCGGCAGACGATCAAGGTCGCCGTTCAGCCCCTTGTCCTTGCGCATGATGTCCCGCGCGGATTTCAAAAGTGCGCCGAGGGATTGGGCGGTGGTGGCTTGTGAGGTCGATTTTGTCATCATTTACTCCTCAAATCCGCCTCTGGATTGGTTGTCAAGACGTTCAAGTATTTTTAGGCAATACTTGTTCAGAGGCTCAAGTTCACAGCCCCTGTTTGCATACTCACGAGCCTTGGTGACGTTCTCCTCAAGAAGAAACAACCATGCCAGCCTGCTCAGAGCTGTCGCATCTAGCTCATTGGCTACCCGCTGCATGTGCGCCCGGACGCTGGCGAGATACACACCACGCCGTGCTTTCGGTATCTCGTAAATATGGCTGTTAACGTAGCGACACAGCTGAAAAGCGACTTCTTTGATGAGTTCAATATCTTTGGGGTCAGCATCGACTGCGCTCACTAATGATGCCATTCTGACCGATTCGTCACCTATTTCATGCGCAAATTTGGCCCGATCAAGCCAAGCATCTTTCGAGAACGGCTCTTCCTCCACTGCTCGCCTTAGTGCATAGCCAATCTCGTCCCTTGAAGCGCCAGTTTGTCGACGGAATTGTGCCAGTTTTCGCCAGCCGGGAGGCCAAGCTGTTGCGAGTGCTTCCAGAAGTTTGTCGGCTCTATCAATATTCTCATTACCCTTGGTAATTTCCTGGAAACATGCAGCCACAAAGTGAGCAATGAGTTTGGAGTCGGAATCCGCGCCGCTGTGCATCGGAATAACCACGCCAAATTTGTGGAGCGTTGCTAGGTCTTGTTGGATTACGAGACGGTCTGGATCCCCTTGCAATTTTTTATGGGCAAAATTTCGGGCTAGCGTCGGAACAGAGTAAAATGCCTGCTCTCCTGGCAATTCAACCTGGTACACAAGCGACAATCGGCGACACTCCTCAAGCCCGGCCATGGCATCTACGCCTCGGCTCCCCAAAACTACTATTAGACCTAGCTCAGGAACGTTCGCTTTCCAATTCGCGATAAGGAGAAATACATTCCGACCAGCCTCGGAGAGCTTATTAAATGAGCGCTCGAAAATCGCGTCCACAATGTCTTGCCGCCGTCCCATGAGTTGCGGTGGCGGGGAATATCGTCCGTCCTTCGCCATTTCACCGACCACGACACGCATCATGTATGCATGACCTCCTGTGTATAAATAAATTCTATCAATGATTTCGCCAGTCATTAAATGCTCGACTCCGAGCGAGCGCGCCGTAGTCAATAGTAATTGCTCTGCCTCGTCGCGCTCCATCCCTCTGACTTCAATCGGATAGTCCGCGACAAACGCTCGTTCACGGCTAGTAATTAACACCTTGTTTGGCAAGTGCGTGTGTTCGTCGAGAAATTTATGCAAGCCACGCACGTCAGCCATTGTTTCGAAGTTATCGAAGACAAAAAGAATACCTCGGGACGACACACCAGCGGGTGATTGCAAAGCCTTGGCTAGCGCCTCGGTGTTTCCTTCGCCACCCCAGTCAGAAAAAAGACGACCAAATTTTTTACTCACCGACTTAAGGTCAAAAACTTCCGGGCGAACCTCTGACGGTCCGGTTGGGCGCAAGTCAACGTCGCGAGCGCTAAACCAAACAATATGTTCAAAACGAGGAGTCGTAGCTGCTGCAAGATCATGCGATACCGCAAGCGCAAGACTCGTTTTCCCCATGCCGCCACCACCATGAAGTGTTATGACTGGATGGTTTGTATCCATTAGCCGTGCAGTCAAATCGCCTTCAAGCTTCAGACGCTTTACGTAGCTTGTTGGTAATTCGGGAAGATTTCCATAAGTGTTGCTCTGGATGTCAAAGCTGTCTAGTCCTTCGGTTTCGCTGGAAGGTAGAGGGGAAGGAGGTGCTAAAAAAGCTGCCGCTGATTCCTTCGTAGTTTTACCGCTGCCGTAATCTATGAATTCACAAAAGCCAGTTTCCGTCAGACCACCATTTGGCAGTGTGAAAGCCGAGCATTCGCGATTCGATTTGAGGAGGTCCCCGCAAAAGAAGGCTCGGCTCGACTGGAGGGGAACAAAATGCACTCCTCCAGACTCGATTGAATAATGAGCTATGTCAGCATCTCGCATATGCTTTGGGTCCGTCCCTTCGAGTGCAACACCTCTTAACTTGCCTGATTCGCGGGGGACTAGATGCACCCATTTCCATTCGCATATTGGGCATGACGCCACCAGCCCAGAAACGGCTTCTAAATACGCCTTGTTTGCAGCTAGGTAAAAATCTTCACCAACCGCGCCATGTGCTTTGGTCTTATTTCGAATTTGTACGAAGGAGGTAATTAGCTCCTTTGCCGTCATGCCTTTGCTTATCTCCTTTTCGTCGCACCCAAGCAGCACCAAAACTTTGTGGGCATTCGCAAGTACGACACGAAACCATTCGTCTTCGGCCTTTGTTCGCTTTTTCGAAAGCCATGCAAGCAAGGAGAAGAACTCGGGTGGTAAATATCCAGCGGTCGGCTGCGTCGTAATATCACGGACTGATTGCTCCCACGTTCCTAGCCCATCACCCCTCACGAGTTCGTGTGCCTGACGGTACGCCACGTCTCGGGCGGGTTTGACAAGTCCGGCGTACAGTACCACGGCGATTGTTTTCAAGAATGCTTCCGCGAAATAGGATGTCTCCAAGAACCGCGTTGCTAGGTCATCAGGGCTACAAACATTAACCCGGCGTGCGACGAGAGCCAAATGAGTAGGAAGACGTGATGTTTCAATGGTCATAGTGCTATGCCAGGTACAATAGCGATTGGAGTTGGCTTACGGCATTGCGCAATTGGTCTGCACCACCGAATTTGCCAATGATTTCATTCACGTTGCCACGATCGGAAATGGGCCGGACTTTCAGCACGTCGGGGAGCGTGAATTGGAGCTCGCCGTCGGCTGCATATTTTTCCAAAAGGTCGCCTAGGATTTCACGGGCTTCCGGGCCAAAAAAATTAAAAAACGCAATTTGTTGCTTCTTGACTCGGTCGGCGCGCTGCCGGCGGGTAAGCAAAGGCGCGTTAAAGGCCAAGTGACACAGTAGGTCAAACGGGTCGGCCTCTGGCTGGCCCGCCTGTTTCGCAACGGTAGTAAAATCGATGCCGCGTTCGGCCAGTTGGTGAATGATTTCGGCGCGTTGTTCAGTATCGGCCCAACGGGCGCGCAGTTCGTCCGGGCTAGCGCACAGTGTCCGCACCTTTTCCGCGGTATAATCAGTGAGCTTGACGACGCGAAGCTGTTTGCCGTCTGCGTCCAGTTCATGCACCAATTCGGCAGCGATTTCAACCTGGCCGCCATCAAAATATAATTTTCGTCGTTCTCCCGTGCCAAATGTGTCACTTATAACGGCTGCGCCCTCTGGCGTGTTCGGATCAGGGTTCGGTTCGTTGTCCTTTTCTTCCGGTTTTTCGATTCGGGTCGTTTTGATTCCGCCGTGTTCGTCAATTTCCTCCTGGGTAGCGAATGCTGGCTCACCGTCAAATGTCGGGTCGGCAAAGTTTCGAGTGGCCGCGCCGGTGTAGTCGAGAATGTTGAACCAGAGCTTACCATAATCATCGCGCACACGAGTTCCGCGTCCGATAATCTGTTTGAATTCGACCATTGAATTGACGAGGCGAACGAGTACCACATTGCGGCAGGTGGGCGCGTCGAGGCCAGTGGTTAGGAGTTGAGAGGTGGTCAAGATCGTCGGCGTTTTGGTTTCGACGTCCTGAAAGCGTTGCATGTGGCCGCGTCCAATGTCCCCTTCGTCGGCAGTGACACGGCAAACGTAGTCCGAATATTTCTGGACCATGTCGGCATTGAGGTTATTGAGCGCAGTGCGCATTTCGGAAGCGTGTTCCTGGTCCACGCAAAACACAATCGTTTTGGCAAAACGGTCGGTTTTTTTTAGGAAATCAGTCAAGTGCCAGGCGACAGCCTGTGTGCGAGCGCGAAGGGCAACCCGGCGCTCGAAGTCAGCGGTAGTGTAAACTTCATCGGGAATTTCTCGTCCGTAGCGGTCGAGATCGTCTTTGCTGGGCCTCCAGCCTGCGGCGTCCCATTGCGTAACAATGCGATGAACGCGGTATGGCGCAAGAAAACCGTCCTCGATGCCCTGGCGCAGGCTGTAGATGTAAACCGGGTTGCCGAAATAAAGGTACGTGTCGCGGTTTTCATCACGCAGCGGTGTGGCGGTCATCCCAAGCTGAAAGGCAGGCGAAAAATACTCAAGAATTTCGCGCCAGTTGGAGCCGTCCTTCGCGCTTCCGCGATGGCACTCGTCCACAATGATGAGGTCGAAAAAATCAGGCTCGAATTCCTTGTAAAGACCGGGCCGGCGCTCATCCTTGGCGATTGATTGGTACGTGGCGAAATACATCTCGCGGCCGTGGGTAACGGTGCCACCTTCGATTTTCCAACGAGCATCGCCAAACGGTGAGAAGATTTTATCCTTGGGGTCATCCACCAGAAATGTTCGGTCAGCGAGATACAAAATGCGCGGTTTCCGCGTGGGATCGCCCTTGGCGTTCCATTTGGACGACCACAGTTTCCAACAAATTTGAAAGGCGACGACAGTTTTGCCCGTTCCTGTTGCCATCGTGAGCAAAACGCGACGCTTGCCTTGAAGAATGCTCTGAACTGAACGACTGATGGCGATCTGCTGATAATATCGCGGCTCTTTGCCGTGAGTGAGGTTAGCCGGAGCCAATAATTGCCCTACCGCGGTGTCGTTAAGCTTTTCTGAAGAACGAAGGCGCAGCCAGAGTTCCTGCGGGGTCGGAAAAGTGGGAACAATCCGCTCCAGGCCCGTAATGAAATCGAATTCCACGATTTCAACCCCATTACTTGCATAGGCAAATTTGAGGCCGAGAATCTGAGCGTATTCCTTCGCCTGTTGAAGGCCTTCGGAAGCTGTCTTGAAGGATGCCTTCGCTTCAACTATGGCGAGCGGGAAATCGCGCGTAAAACGAAGCAAATAATCAGCACGCTTGCCTTTTTTTCGGTGGGCCGTTTCTCCATGTGGAACAATCCTTCCATCGGTGAAGTGCCGCTGTTCTGCGATTGAATGCGGATCATCGTCCCAGCCCGCCGCCTGCAAGCGTGGTACGACGAATTTGCGACAGGTGTCCGCTTCATTAAGCGTGAACCCATCCGGTTTATGCTCTGGATATCTGGCACCCATTTAGGCCGCATGTGCAGTTTGACCAAATCGCGGCTAGAATTCGTGGACACTATCAAAGATGCGTCACTTCTACAAGCGCGCCGTAATCGCGAAATGAAGCCTCCTGGCGGCATGTTAGGCAATTAGTTCCAAATGTAGAGAAATGTGAATCAGTTTTTTTCTGACTTTGGCAACCGATCCGGTTTTCCCGGCGTAGCGTGAAGTGGCTTGCCCTTCCAAGCATACTGCTCGTCGGAATCGACTTCCTGACATAAGTCCTCCCGCCACCACGGCATGTGGTGAAAATCCAATGGTGTACTTGATTGGCAGGCCGGACATGTGGGGTCGCCGTCCGTATCGCAAGCGACATCTTCAGCCTTAAAAATGGCATCGCAATGAAGGCAAAACACATCGTCACCGAGTTTCCAACTCTGAGTTGGTGAGACATCGTCGAGCCAGTTCACGCGGTGGCTAGGAGCCAACTTGGCGAATTCACTTTTTGTCATGAGGACAATTTTGATGATTGCAGCCAGAAAGGCAAGTGGTCCGATCTTCTTGAACCCTCCGGCCTGTCGGGAAATAAAATCACCCAATTGGACTCAAATGACACTCGCGGGCACAATGTGATTTGGATGCCGAAAAAATATTGCATCGACTTCGGGCGTGTGGTGTATTGCTTGCGTGACGATAAAAGTTCGTCATGTGGTTTTGTTCTTTGAGACTTGTTTGTGAGAGTCATACCGTGACTCAAAAATAAAAATAACGAACAAGAGACGCTATTGTGAAAAATAAGCGGCAAATACGAATTTGATTAACGCCCATGTGGCTGCGCCTGAGTGCGCGACATGACAAAGGCGTAAAAAGGAATGAATTTAAAGCCCGCGCCAACGAATTGATTTAAGTCTCCCCAATAAAAATTAACTGCTAAAACGGTTTTCTCTCCAGCCCGACCATTGTAACCGATGGCCGGGCTGAGTGCTTCCTGCCTCTCAAGTTTCCCTGAATTCACCACGCAACCGTGTGTGCGTTGCCTCGTGCCCTGGTGGGCCTGCGGCGATCACGCCAAAACGAAAGGTTCGTGATGAAAGTTTATACCGTTGAAGAGGTCGCCGCGATCTTGCGAGTGGACTACAAGACCGTCCTCCGCCTGATTCAACGCGGCCTGTTGAAAGTCCTGCCCGGCATCCGCCACAAGCGGGTGACGGAGCATGAATTGAATCGTTACCTGGATGTGCGGAGCGTTCTGAGCAAGCCCGTTCACGTTGCTGCCCAAGCATTCGTTACGGCTACCAGCAAATCGGTCACCGCGAAGTCGCCGAAAGGAAAAGGTTAATGAGCTCTTCTCTCCAACCCAAACCTTTTCCGCACGGCGTCCCGTCCGTCGGGTGGAAATCAACCAACCCGACGGGACAGAAAGGATCATTCCATGCAAATCAAAGTGCTGGTGATAGACAAAGTGTCGGAAACATTCGACACCAAGAAAGGTTCCAAAACGCTACACCTGCTTGTGTGCCAGGACCAATCACGCCCGCCTCTGCGGAATTCGTTCGACTACGAAATGTCGCCGGACGAATTGAGCAAGTACGGCGCGGGACTGGTGGACAAGACCATCGAACTGAACATAAAGGACATGAGCCAGGGGTTCTCGGGACGTGTTCGGATGACCGGGGCGATTATCAAGGTCTCCTGATGTATCGGGTCTGGTTCAACGACAAATCCATGATGATCGTTGATGCCAAAGTCAAAACCGAAGCGAAGGAAAAAACGCTGGAATGCCTTGCGCGCTGGCGTGATGACCGTCGCATCACTCGCGTGGAGAAGCTCTGATGGAAACGGCGCTCACATACTCGTTGCAGAAGGTGCATTGGCAATTCTTTGCCGCCTTGACCTTCAAGAGCGCGAAACTGCCGGAGCGCGTTCGCTTGTCCATGTTCTTTGCACTCGTCCGACGCCTGTGTCGCTGGTTCAAGGTCCCATTTAGCGATTGCTTGTGGGCCTTGCGCCAGGAGCCGGGCGAGATCGGCGGACGATTGCATTTTCATTTCCTGTTTGCGGGCATTCCACCGGAAGCCGTCCAAGTGGCCACCTGTATGTCAATCAAGGCCCAATGGGAGAGAATCGGTGGTGGGATGGCCCGTGTGCGGGAGTACGATCCCAGTCAATCAGGACTGGAATACATACTCAAGTGTTTGGGCACTTCATCGGGGGCGAACCTTTACGAAGTCGGAAAGTTTTCGCATTCGGCGGATGAAGTGATGTTGTCAAAGTCCTTTTGGAACGCCGGGAACTTGAACCGGGTTTCGGACGCTGCTGACTTGCCCTAGTCGAATACTCGGCGGGCAAAGTTTGACAACACTGCCGTTCGTGTATGCCCCGCGCGTAGCGCGGGGCATACACGATGGCTTGAAGATGAACTCTGCCCTGATGAAGCCGACGGGGTTGGCGACAATCACCAAAGACGGGCAGGACCCGACGGACCAGGGCCGCTATCACTTTGAAAGTTTGGATTTATGAAAGACGTGCAACATCAATTTCTCGCGTTGGTTGGACAGCCTCCAGCCCGGCTGACGGTTGAGCAAGCGGCCTGGGTGTTGGGTTGCCAGCCTCACGATGTGCCGATTCTCGTGGCCGCCCGGCTGCTCAAACCACTTGGCAATCCCGCGCCCAACGCCATCAAGTTTTTTGCCGCGCTCGAAGTTCTGGAACTCGCCAAAGATCGGTCGTGGCTTGCCCGAGTCACGAACACGGTGAATCAAGCATGGCAGAAAAAGAACGCCCGCCGGCGAAGCCTGGCTCAAGTCAGCCCCATTCTTGTTTCTTCTGAACCGTCAAAAACCGCGTTGGCGTGAACGCGGTTTTTGAAAAATTTTTTACGCCACGGCTGCGGTCGGCAGCGGTAAAATGACAGCCGCTTTCGCCTTCTGTTCGTATTCTTCCAGACAGGGAACCAACACCTTCGCCTTCTTGGCATAAGCCCGCGCAACGGCTTTGCTGCCATGCCCAAGCGCCTCCTGCGCGAATCTCTCCGGAAACCCGCAAGACCGCGCTCGTTCTGCCCAAGCGTAGCGGTAGCTGTGAAGTGATACGCCAGACACCTCCACAAGTCGGCAACGGCGAATGAACGCCTTGCCTCGGTCGGATTCTTTCCAGCGGATGATTTGCGGGAATAAGGGGCCGATTGTCGGTCGTGATTGCAATAGTTTCGCAACGGTTTCGCCAAAGCGAATAATTGCCCGGCTGCCGGTTTTCATTCGCGCATAGGAAATGGTTTGGTTGGTCCAATCAATGTCCTCGCCTTGCAACGACGCCACGTCCGTTTGCGAGCCGCCGAGATTCCAGAGCAATTCGTAATAATCGCGCAGTTCGGCGTTGCTCTCGCCAGCGACGATTTTTTGATGCTCTTCCAGCGTGATGCCGCGCTTTTCTTTGAATTTGATTTCCGGCCACTGGCGCTTCGGAATGATTGGCCACGGCAGCCAATTCATGTCCAAGCAGAAATTGTGCATCCGGCGCAGGTAGATGTTCGTGGACACCGTGCCTTGTCGAAGTACTCTCAGCAGCGTTTCGGCTTGGGTCTCAATGATGACTTTCGGGAGCAAGTCCGCATACGCGGGGTCTTTGGCGGCAGAGCGCCAACGCACCTGATTGGCCGCGCGTTTTGTGTTGGTCAACGCCTCAAGAGCTTCTCCCCACGTCCGGCGATTCGCCCCGGAGTCGGTTCCGGCGAGATACGCCTTGGCGATCTGGAGATTGAGCACCGGCTGCCGTTCGGCTTGGTTCTTGGCTTGGATGATTTGCTGCGCCTCGTCCTCGTCGCTCGTTTGCAGACTCGTGCGCTTGCCAGTCTGACTATCCACACAATAAAAAGCACCGCCCCGGCTGCCGCGACGGATTAAGCGATAACGTGTTTTCATGTTCATTATCGCGAGAATAGAAGAGGTCTGCACAAGCGCGTTAGCTGCTTGTGGGCGGATTCTCAC
>DASRBR010000746.1:0-5155 GCA_035653495.1 Verrucomicrobiia bacterium | reverse complement strand
GCACGCTGCGTTCGTACTCGCCCACGACCTTGTCCTTGATGAAAGGCAGGCCGGCTTGTGAACGGCCATTCACTGTTTCGACGCACCCGGAGAGGAGCCCAGCCATCACTGATATCAACAGCAAACCGAAAATCTTTGTTTTCATGTCAAGCTATGCAAGCACAACCGCCTCGTTCGTCAAGCACGAAGGATTTGCCAGTGTCAGAAAAATAAAAATCGTCACGAGGGGAGTCCTTGTGACGATGCAACGAGTAAACTTTTGGAGTTTGCTTACTTTCCTTCCTTCTCGTCGTCCTTTTCCTTCGCCTGCTGTCTGGGCGTTTCGGTTTCCACGGCAACAACTTCGCCGGTGATGGCATCCACATTGACTTCCTTGATGTCCTTTGAATCCGGGATGGCAATGTCAAATGACCAGATCAAACGTCCTTTTTCCTTTTCCAATTCGGATTCCTTGATGGTGCCATTTGGAACTTTGCTGATCGCGATTTGTCGCGCCTGGTCTTCGGAGATTTTTGCCTGCGACTTTAGATGGGATTCGCTTTTGCAAGCAGCGAGGACTGCGACGAGAGCGACAGTTGCAAGAAACGAGACGATTAGTTTTTTTGTTTTCATGATTTGTTCGGGTTTTACGCCGGAACCATCCGGCAGTTATACTCTGCCATAAGGAAATGAAATAATGATGAATCCCTCGTGACAGAATTGTCATCTCGGAAGCCTTGCAAAGAATAATAAGTGCAAATTTAAAGGAGTTTCTTGAAAAGCTTCCAATGATCGGGCTTTTACCAGCGCAATGAGAAGCGGAAGGCGGCTCTTCTTGCAGAACCGCTGATAAATTGTGCTTGACAGAATCCAAGGCGCTGCTATTCTCCTCATCGCGAGGAGGACGTCCGCCCCTCCGTTGAATCACGGCGGACGCATGAACGTTTATCGTTCGCGTTGTTCTTTGACATTTGAATCGGATGCGCGCCAACGGTTCCGGGTTCTGAGTTCCGGGTTCCGGGTTGTCATCCTCTATCCGCTGGGACGCGCAGCAGCGCGTCCATACCAATTGGGTGCGCTTCGCCTGCTCGGATTGTGTCGCCTTGTGTCGGATAATGCGGCATGGGAGCGCGGACAGCCTTGTCCGCGTGGACTCCAGTCGAACCAATCGGATACACGAGTCAGCCCGGAACGCGGGATTTTGGTGTTTCACCTTGTTTCAGCTTGTTTCACCTTGTTTCAGCTATCAGGAAAAAAATTAGAACGCACGTCGCCGCGGCGGGGCGGGGTGGTGTTGCAGCTTGTTGCAGCTTGTTGCACTTGGTTGCAGCTATCAAGAAAAAAAATTGGAACGGGGAGGCTGAAAACTGACGTTTTCAGCTCCAACATCCAGCAACGAGCATCGAGCATCGAGCGTCTAAGTTGTAAGTGATTGAAATCCCGTATTGTCCCACCTCGTCCCAGGCCGTCCCGCCAAAAACCGGCCCCTCCGCCTGTGGAAAGTTCATGGTGTAAAGCTTGCGCGTTACGCAATTCAACAAATCTCGTAGGCACCGAGGTGACGAACCGGATCAGCAAAAAAATCTCCGCCTCCGTGCGTCGGCGGCTACGGTTTTACTGGAAAAGCTTTAAAGACCGCGTGTCAGATGTTGGACAAACCCTAGAGGGAGTTGTATAATTTTCCCCAGATTCAGCCACTGATGGAAAAATTTTGGAGCTTTGGATCAATGGGTTTTTGACGCAAGGCTGTCTGCTGGCAGGACGGTTTTTAAACGGTTGCAAAAAGTTGGTGTTGCAATTTGCAAGGCCTCGACTGATCAAAAAATTCAAAAATTGTGCTTTCTGATTTCATTCTTGCGGTGAAGAGTTTAAACCTTTTTCGTTGGATGAGAGTTTGTAAGTTCCTCGGCGCAGGTGCCGCTAAATTTCCAGCCACCTCCGCCCTCCCTGGTGAAGCAAAAGTTGCCAGCGCACAGAACTTCAGACGCGGATGAGCAGCAAGTTGCATATATTGATCGTCGAGGATTCTGAAGACGATGCGGTGTTTGTAGTTCGAGAACTGCAACGCGGCGGCTTTGAGCCTGTCGTTCAGCGCGTGGATACGGCGGAGGCTTTTCAGAAGGCACTTGCCGCCGGTGGATGGGACGTTGTCATCGCCGATTACAACCTACCGCAATTTAGCGCCATTGAGGCCCTTGAAACTCTGCAGAAAAGCGGCCAGGACATCCCGTTTCTCATCGTTTCGGGTACCATCGGTGAGGATGTTGCCGTGGCCGTTATGAAATCCGGCGCACACGATTACATTCTCAAAAGCAATCTCCCCCGTCTCGTTCCCGCTGTGCAGCGCGAACTGCGCGATGCACAGGTCCGCCGCGAACGCCGCCAGGCGCAACAGGAATATCTTCGCATGGCCGCCATCGTGGAGTCTTCGGGTGATGCCATCATCGGCAAGGCACTCGATGGCACGATCACCAGTTGGAACGACGGCGCGAAACGGCTTTTCGGTTATACTGCAGATGAAGTCATCGGTCGTCAGATCACGATGCTGATGCCGCCGGACCGGCTTGATGAAGAAGACCGGATTTTGGAACGGCTCAAGCGTGGAGGCGTGGTGGACCATTTCGAGACCGCCCGCATCTGCAAGGACGGCCGGCGCATAGATGTTTCCATCACCAGTTCGCCCATACGCGATAAATCGGGAGCCATCGTCGGAGCTTCCAAGATCGCCCGTGACATCACCGAACGCCGCCGGGCGCAGGCTTATCTCGCTGCTCTTTCCAAGTTGGGTCAAAGCCTCGCCACCGTTTGGACCCCAGTGGATTCAGCGCGCGTCATCGGCAACATCGCCGACGAATTGTTCGGATGGGACGCCTTTACCCTCGACCTGTATTCTGCGCATGAAGACCATATTCGCACTGTGCTCAACATAGACACGATCAACGGGCAGAAAGTCGACGTGCCCTCCACCTACGTGGAGGAAACCCCCAGCGGTGTTGCGCGACGCATCATTGAGTGCGGAGCAGAATTGATTTTGCGCGAGCAACCAAATGAAATGTTGCCCGACGCGATTCCATTGGGCAATGTCACGCGTCCGTCCGCCTCGCTGATGTTCGTGCCCATCCGCAACGAGTCGCGTGTGATTGGCGTGATGTCGGTCCAAAGTTACCGGCCCAAGGCTTACGACCAGCGCTCGCTGGAAACGCTGCAGACGCTTGCCGATTATTGCGGCGGCGCGTTCGAACGCATTCGCGCCCGGGAAGATTTGGAGAATTCACGCCAGGAACTCCGCGCGTTGGCCGCCCATTTGCAATCCATTCGCGAAGAGGAACGCAAGCTGATTGCGCGCGAAATTCATGATGAATTTGGCCAGGCGCTGACCGGCTTCAAGATGGACCTTGCCTGGATGCGCAATCGAATGCAATCCGAGGAATGGTCAAGCATCCGCGACAGCATTCTGGAAAAAATCAAAGTGATGGGAGCACTGCTGGACGGCACCGCCGGGCTGGTCAGAAAGATTTGCACCGAATTGCGTCCCGGCGTTCTCGATGATCTTGGCCTGACTGCGGCCATTGAATGGCAGGCGCGCGAATATCAAAAGCGGACTGGGATTGTTTGCGATATCACGGTGGACCTTGGCGATTTGCAGGTGGATGCCGAACGTTCCACGGCTTTGTTTCGCATTTTCCAGGAAATCCTCACCAATGTCGCCCGCCACGCGAAAGCAACACACGTGAGCGCCAATCTCGGCATTCTGGCAGATAAAGTCCTCATGCAAGTCAAGGACAACGGACGTGGCATCGAGCCAGACAAAATCGGCGGAGAGAAATCGCTCGGTTTGCTCGGCATGCGCGAGCGCGCGCTTCTCTTCGGCGGCCAGGTCAACATCCGCGGTGCGGTTGGCAAGGGCACGACGGTCGAGGTAACCATGCCCTTGCCGCATTCTGAGAGTTCGCAGGTCCCGCAAAAAAGCCCATTGCAACAACCCTCTTCGCCCCCTCTCTTCAAATCAAAACTTAACAGGAAGGCTCCCCATTGAATAAATCAAAACCAGAACCGACGAAAGCCGGCGCTGCCACACCGTCCGGCGATGAACCCAAAATCACACGCGAGATACGCATTCTGATTGTGGACGACCACGTTATGATCCGCCAAGGATTGCGGCAGATCCTCACCGACGCTTTTCCGAAGGCGGTTTTTGGAGAAGCCAGCAGCGGCAATGAGGCGCTGGAACAGGTCGGCAAAAATCGTTGGGACATCGTTTTGCTGGATATAACCATGCCCGGTAAAAGCGGCGTGGATGTCCTTAAGCAAATCGTTGATGCCCAGCCAAACATCGCCGTGCTCGTCTTGAGCATGCATCCGGAAGAACAATATGCCGTGCGCGTGCTTAAATCCGGCGCCGCAGGTTACATTACCAAGAACACCGCCTCGGAAGAAGTGATTGGTGCTGTCAAAAAGGTGCTCGCTGGGGGCAAATATGTGAGCGCGGCCCTTGCGGAGGCCCTGGCTTCCAGCCTGAACGCGCCCGCCGGAAAAGCGCCGCACGAAGTGCTGTCCGACCGCGAGTATCAGGTTATGCGTTTGATTGCCCTTGGCAAAAGCGTGAAGGAAATCGCGTTTGAGCTTTCGTTAAGCGTGAAGACCATCAGCACCTATCGCACGCGCATCATGGAAAAAACCAAGCTCAAGACCAACGCGGACATCATCCGCTACGCCGTTCACGAGAAGCTGGTTGAGTAACTTTTTGGCGCGGGACGTTTGCTATCTTTGGAGCTTGCGCACCTTGTCACCAATACGAATCGTGCCGGGCTGCACAATCCGGGCATTGAGACCGCGCAACCAAAGCTGTTTTCCCTGCGGCGAATTGACGAATTGCACTGCGTCCTCGCCAAAGCGCGCGAGAAATTTTTTGCAACCGGTGTGAGGATGGGGTGAAATTTCAATGATGGCTGCGCCAATGGCCAATTGCGCGCCCGGCGGCAAATTATCGATGCTCAAATCGAGATCTACATAAAGCTGGTCGCCAGCCAATGGCCAATTGGATTTATCCCCAGCGACGAGCGCAATGGCGCGCGAATTCATCACGGTGATTTGCATCGCAGGATTGGGAGCTTTTTCTGAAGAGCCGCGCAATTTCCAATTATCGCCGGCAAGGCCATCGTTCGGGTTCAATTCG
>DASRBR010000745.1:0-6533 GCA_035653495.1 Verrucomicrobiia bacterium | reverse complement strand
AAATTCTCCAAATCTTGAGCGTGAGCGTGTTCGAGAAAACGCCCCTCCAGCAACTGTTTCAACCATTTCATTCCCAAAATGAAAACCCCCTCCTTTCTAAACAGTTGCGCCTCTTCGAGTAATAACCGGACACTCGTGGCTTCCGGGCAGGAGGGAAGTTGTCATCCAGCGGTAATTTAATTGTAAAAGAATTGTAAAATCAAGCCGGTCAATGCGCGGCATTTTGGGCCAGGCCGTTATTGTCCAGTCCGGTGAAGGTGTTGCGTGGCGCAAGCCCGAGCCACGGGTCCGATTCGGGCGTGAGAAACAACTGCGCGTAAACGAGGCTGTTGAACTGGTTCAAATCATCCGGCGCGGTGCCGTTGAAGAACCAGCGATGGATTTGCGAGTGGAGCAAATATTCGTTTCGGACCGTGTCTTCAGCAATCGTGCGATTGAGCTTTTGCAGCATGGATGTCAGCGGACTTTCCACGGCTCTTTTGGAAACCGCTGCGCGTCCGGCGTCGATCGCGCTCGGATTTTTGCTTTTGATGAGCCTGATCGAAGCAAAGTCGAGCGCGGCATCTTTTGAATGCAATGCGGCGAGACGAATCCAGATGGATTCATCCGCGTTTTGAAGTGATTGCGTGTTCGGATAGTCGGCAGCCGCGGAAAGCGACTTCGCCAATTCTTTCATGTCAGCCTTGAACGCTTGCTCAATCGCCTCGGCTCGGTTGCGATGATATTCACGCAAAAATGCGTTTGCATCTGCGTCAAGGTTAATGGCTGCAGTTTTAAGCGGCTGGCCGACGCAATCCAAAAGCGATGCCGTCATCTTTTGTTCGCCATCTGCGCGCAAACGAGCGTATGTCGCCGCTGCTCCTTCCGCATCGGCCACACCTTTGAGAAACGCCTGCGGCCCATAAAGTCCCGGCAGCGCATCGATGACATGGCCACCAGCGGTGAGGACGTAATGAATGCTGTTGCCGGTGATGGTGCGCTCGATTTTGCGTCCGTCGCCGAAATCCACCGTGATGCGCGGGACAGGCCGTTCCGATTGCCAGTGCATGATGAAATGGTCGCGCAAATATTTCGAAACTTCCGCATTCGCATAGAGGGTGGTGCGGAAGAAGCGGCTGTTGGCGCAACTGTATTCCTCGTTCAACTTGCCGAGCAGGCGCAGCGAAAGGATCGGTTTATTGGCTGCTTGCGCTGCCGCTTTGGCATCATCCAGGTTCGTGTACCAATACAGATGCGACGCGGCGCAATCGTGTTGAGCGCCGACAGAATCAAGAGCGTTTTGCAAACGCAGCCATGCGCCGCTTTTTGCAGCGGGTATTGCCGCAATGCCCACTTGTTTGTGCAATTGAAGCAGTGCAGCGTGCGTGGCGAACAAAGCGTCCAGACCGGCAGGTCCTTTGGCGCGCAAGCGAGCGATGGCGGAAGCAGCGGTTTCGGTATTGGTTGAAATGGCATTTTGCGCCAACGAATCAAGTGACCGCGAAGAACTGTTTTCGTTGGCCAATGTGGAGAATTGGGAATTGATGCTTAAGGTGGCAGCAACAGCCAGCAGAATGAGTTTCTTTTTCATGACCTCAATCTGCCCGATGTCGGGAATCAAATTGTCATGGCGAATTCAAAAATTTGTAAAAGGTTTGTAACCAAATTTTTTTCAAAAGCCCATTGCGAACGCCTAGTCCATTTGAGGGAGGAAGCATTTTAGTTCTTGTGGGAATGCTATCGAACGAACGTTGTATTATTGAGGAAGCCAGGCGGCTGGCGGTACTACTCGATAAATGTCCGCAAGTTCCTGATTCGCAATTTTCTTTGCCGTTTCCAACAAACTGAATTATGGCTTGCGCCCAATTATTCAAACCAACTAAACCAGATACACAATCTACTCCTAACATGCGATAGGCAGTTCCACTGTTGTTCCATAGAATTCGTTCAAGTTCCCTGAGACTCGGGCCGCTCTTTCCACGCCTGTTGGGATATTTGCTGGTAAGCAAAATATTTTTGACCGTCATCAAATTCAGTCAGAAAGCTCGCAATCCTGCATACAACTATGAAATCAAAACAGTTCGTCATCACCCGTTCGGTCGTTGCCTTCTTCGCGCTTGCACTGAGCATAATTCCATTGGCAGCTTCGGCCCAATCGTATCCCTGGGGCACCACGCTCATCAACGGTTCCACATGGATGGGCGGCCATGGCGTGAACGTTTATTGGAACGGCACGCCCAATTGCAATCCCGGTTACGTTGGCGGCAATTCCTACACCACTTACAACGGCACGCAATATTACACCGGCGAAGAATATCAATGCGGCGAATTGCCTTTTCGTCTCTACACAACTCTCGACTGGTATCTCGGCGCGTGGCCGGATACATACGCGTATCAGATGTACACCTCGCCGCCTTCCGGCATGCAAACGCACGCCAACGGTTCCGGCTACATTCCCGTTCCCGGCGATTGCGTGGTGTGGAACACCGGTGCCGGCGGAGAGGTCGCGGGCCACGTCGCGGTGGTCAACTATGTTGATGGCGGGCACGTCTATATCTGCGAGCAAAACATGTGCAATTACGGCAATTCGATTTTGACCCGCTCTGGCACGGGTGGTTCGACATTTGCGCGCGAAGATGGCTGGGGCGCGGGCTATTTGCTGGGCTGCGTTCATTCTCCGAACAACAGTTACAGCTACAATAATCCGCACATCAATCCCTGCGTCGCGCGCACTTCGGATGGCCGCCTGGAAGTCTTCGCCATCGGCAAGACCGGCAATCTTTATCATAATTACCAGACCGGTTCGGGCGGCAATTGGTCCGGTTGGAATTCGTTCGGCGGTTCTTTTCCGGCCAATGCGATTCCAGCGGTCGGCGTGAACCAGGATGGCCGTTTGGAAATTTTCGCCGTCGCGAACAACGGCGTTATCAATCACCTCTGGCAATTGCACGCCGGCAGCAGCGCCAGTACCAATTGGTCCGGCTTTAATACGTTCAGTTCTTTGGTATCCACAACGGCGAAGCTCTCGGTGGCGAATTGGGCCAATGGCGTGCTCGACTTGTTCGTGATCGGCACGGACGGGGTGCTCTATCATAACTATCAGACCGCGCCGAACGGCGGCTGGGCAGGTTTTGTGAGTTTGGGTGGTTCATGGCAGCAGGACACGGACATCGGCATCAATAACGAAAAGGACGGCCGCATTTCGGTCTTTCTCGTCGGTAATACGGGCAATCTCTACAACAACTGGCAGACTTCCGCGAACAGCACGAGTTGGAACGGCTTCAACGACCTGAGCGGCGCCGTGGCGGAAGCGGTGCGCGTCGCCGTTGGCCGCAATTCAGACGGGCGCTTGGAGGTGTTCCTGCTCGGCACCGATGGCGTTTGTTATCACGATTGGGAAACGGCGGCGAACAGCCCGACGTCTTGGAACGGCTGGGCCAGCCTCGGCGGGCTTTGGGAAACCGATGCCAAGCCAATCGTTTCCTCCGACCAGAATGGAGCGTTGGAAGTCTTCCTTATCGGCAGCACGCACAATTTGTATCACAACTACGAAAACGGAAGCGGCTGGTCCGGATGGATCAGTATCGGAGGAAATTTTACGCAAAACATCCGTCCATGCGTTGGCCAGAACTCCAGCGGCACGTTGGAAGTTTTTCTGACCGGCCCCAATGCCGATCTGCAGCACGCCTACGAAACTTCAGCCAACAGCAGCACCTGGTCAGGCTGGAGCAGTCTTGGCGGAAGTTGGAATTGATTCATTCAAACTTTTCTCCGCGCGTTCTCCCACCGGGCGCGCGGGGAGTCTTATGTGAAACGCTGACTGGCCAACCTACAACCAACAAAAACAATGAAAACATCGCAATTCATGAACAAAATGCAATTCCTGACCAGCGCATCGGCGATCCGGCGCGCGTCGGTCATTGCCGCAGTGCTCGCAACGGGATTCGGCGCCGAACGCGCCATGGCGCAAAGGCCGCTTGGCGTTGACGTTTCGAGCTATCAAGGTTCAGGCATCAACTGGTCCAGCGTCAGGGGCGCGGGCATCACGTTCGCGTGGGCCAAGGCCACTGAAGGCACCTACGATGACGATGCCGATTTCACCATCAACGAGAACAAGGGCAAAGGCGCGGGTGTCGTCATGGGCGCTTATCATTTCGCGCGGCCCGACCTCGACAGTCCCGGCACGGAAGCCAGCTTCTTCTGGAGCGCCGCGGGCAATTACATCCAGGCGGACGGCAAAACGCTCATGCCAATGCTCGACATGGAAACCTGGAACGGCGTAGTGGGCGCAAGCACCTATTCGCAATGGGCCAACGATTGGAACAACGACGTGGTGGCAGACGCGGCCGGTCAGGGCGTTTCAATCAAGCCGTTCATTTATGTGAGCGCCTGCAGCGCGTGCAATTTCGACACGAGCGTCTCCGGCTGGCTTTCGGACATAGCGAATTACAACGGCGAAAATCCGCAGACGGGCGGGCCATGGAACGTTTGCGGAAATTGCGGGGTCTGGGGTTCCGGCGTTTGGACGGCTTGGCAGTACACTTCCACAGGATCCGTTTCCGGCATCGCCGGCAATGTGGACAGAGACGTGCTCGGCGGCAGTCTTTCTGCCGTAATCGCCGGTTCCACGGGCAATCCGCACATCAATCCTTGCATTGCCCGCACGTCGGATGGACGGCAGACCATATTCGCCATCGGACACACGGGTAATCTGTATCAAAATTACCAGACTGCTCCCAACAGCGGATGGTCGGGCTGGCAGGCAATGGGCAATTCCGGAAATGTTTGGACTCAAAATGGGATTCCTGCCGTCGGCACCAACTCGGATGGCCGGCTGGAATTGTTCATCGTCGGCACTGATGGTTCGGTCAACCACATCTGGCAACTGCACCCCGGCAGCAATGCCTCAACCAACTGGTCGAGCTTCACCACCTTCAGCTCGCACGTGAACCAGACGGTGAAACTTGCGGTCGGCAAATTTGCCAATGGCGCGCTGGATGTGTTTGTCATCGGCACCGATGGCGCGCTCTATCACAATTACCAGGGCAGCAGCGGTTGGACTGGTTTTCAGAGCCTCGGCGGGAATTGGAACCAAAACACCGACATCGCCGTCAACAACGAGCTGGATGGTCGCGAGGAAGTGTTTCTCGTTGGCACTACCGGCAATCTCTATAACAACTGGCAAACCACGGCCAATGGCACATCATGGAACGGATGGCATGACCTGAGCGGCGCGTTGTCCGATACCGTGCGCATCGCGGTCGGTCGCAATTCGGACGGACGTCTTGAAGCATTCACCATCGGCACAGACGGCGTTTCGTATCACGAATGGGAAACGGCAGCGAACAGCCCGACTTCCTGGAGCGCTTGGAGCAGCCTGGCCGGCAGTTGGGAAACGGACGCGAAAACTTGCGTCGCCGCGGATGCAAACGGCGCGCTGGAAGTTTTCCTCATCGGCCACACTGGCAACGTGTATCACAACTATCAGAACGGCAGCGGTTGGTCAGGATGGTTGGGGCTTGGCGGAAGTTTCACGCAAAACATTCGTCCTTGCGTCGGCCAGAATGCGGATGGACGGCTGGAAATCTTTTTGACCGGCCCGAACACCGACATGCTGCACGCCTACGAGACTTCACCCAACAGCACGAGTTGGTCGGGTTGGGGCAGCCTGGGTGGAAGCTGGGATTGAGTTAAGGGCCCTGATAACAACAGGCGTTTCGAAGATTCCCGCGTTCGCAAGGGCGCGGGAATTTACTTTCCCAACAAATGCTCAATCACATACTGGTCGAGCGCCTGGTAATCGCGTTCGGCAATCATCTGCTTCGCCTTGGATTCATTAAACGTGCGTGCCTTTTGCACAAGCTTCAGGAACGTGCGACGGCTGTTGTCCAGATGCGCCATCCAATGCTCGACTTTGGTGGTGCGGAAAGGATGGACATCGAAGCAGACGTATTCGCCGTTGCTGCCGTATTTGTTTTTTTCCAGCACACGCACCTGGTCGAATGCGCTGCGAAGATTCGTGCTGCCAAACGGTTTGTCCTGGTCGAACTTCAAGCCGTTCTGGTCGTTCAGATGCAATGACCAAAGCTTGCCGAAGGACATCGCGAACGCGATTTCGTCCGAGGGATCCAATCCCGCAAGAATGCAGTGCGCACTTTCAATCAACGCGCCGACGCGCTTGGGATCGCTGGCTTTTTGCGCGATGGCCAGTGCATGGCCGATGGTCGGAATGTAGGCGTGGTCCATCGGTTCGTTTGGCTTGGGTTCGATCGCAAGGCGGACGCGCTTGTCGTGCGCGAGCATTTTATCGAGCGCTTCGACGAGCAGCTCGACGCTGCGCCGGGCGTCCTTGGATTCGCGCACATAAGTCCCTTCACGCGCGAGCCAGAGCACGATGAGATCCGTGCCGAGGGCGCGCGCGATGTCAATCGTGCGCAAAGAGCGGTCAATCGCGTACCGGCGATGTTTTGGATTGTTGTTCGTGTAAGCGCCGTCAATGGTGTTCGGGCTGAACCAAAGGCGCGGCGCGACCATTTCGGCGGCGATGCCGGCAT
>DASRBR010000744.1:0-5352 GCA_035653495.1 Verrucomicrobiia bacterium | reverse complement strand
TAGCTGAAACCAGGTGAAACAAGCTGAAACGAGGTGAAACACCTGGTCAAAATCCCGCGTTCTGGAGCTGACCTTTCATAGCAGCTTGGTTCGACCGAAGTCACGTGGACAAGGTTCACCTCCGCCAAGGCTACGGTGAACAAGCTGTCCGCGCTCTCATACGAAATTATCCGACACAAGCCGACATACCCGGCCCAGCGGCCCGTTTCGGTATCCTGAATCTCACGTTGGCAATTCGAGATTTCGCGCTTCATAGATGCCTCTTCAAATTTTTCCCCGTAGCTGCAACAAGCCGCAACAAGCTGCAACCAGGTGCAACACCCTGTACCCAAACGCGTGAAAATCCCGCAGAACGCGAGGGTCGCGATAGTGTTTTGGAGTGCGGTAGTCCTCTACCGCTTTCAAACCGCCGTTAATATGCCAAACGCATGTGACAGGATGATTGATCCCACCCTCAAAGCTGCAGAGGACTGCCGCACTCCAAGGCAGGCTTCGCCTGCACCCGCAGCACCAGACGCGCTTTGGTGTCGCCGTCCTATCCGTCCCATTCGTCCCATTCACTATTCCATTTTCAATGGTCATTGGACCAGATTACCATGCGGTCATTTGAAAAATGAAACGTACCGTAGGTTTGACAGCATTTTTTTGAAGTAGCTGAAAACTTCAGTTTTCAGCCAATTCGACCAATATTTATGCGGGTTTGCTGCGTTTCAAAAAAGTGGGGTTTTTTTGAGGGAGTGAAAAAAACTATTTTTCCTACAAGCCAGAAGGGCTGTTTTTCAGTTCTCATTAACACCGGACTTTAGCCCGGTGCTAATGAGAGCGCCAGAATGAAAACGTCATGGGTTCTGGATTCACCTGTCGATATGATGCGGCGCTTGGCCGACAGGAATGTCGGCGATACAGCAGGCAGGAATGCCTGCGCTACAATTTAACGGACTCCGGCACGGTTTTTTGATGCTTGCTGTTTGGATTTTCTCTGGTGCTTGGTGCTTGGGATTTGGAGCTTTTCTCCGTCCACGAATCGGCGGGGAACCCGAACGTTCAATTTCAACGTCCTTGCGCGGAAGCATGCGATTTTAATTTTTCAGTGAAGGTCCCGTCCTCTTTCAAAACTTTTTGCGCTCCGCCATCCGTCAGCCAGGCTTTTGCGTCTGTTTCATTTTTCAAATAGGCGTCCCAGAACGCAGTGGAACAGATGCACACGTCCTTTTGAAATTCAGCGTCTTTCTCGCCATTGCCCCAATCGCGCGGTCGGCCGGAGAAAACCATGTGGTCGCCGCCGTTGAAAATCAGCAGGTACTGGTCGGCGCCGTTGATATGGTCGAACGGGATGCGACGGTCGGCGGCTTTCGTATCGCCGATGGGGCTGTCGTCGAGCGTGCCAGTCATGTGGAAAATGGGGATTTTGATCTTTGAGAAAACCAGGTCGTAATCCTTGTTTTTCTGCGCGGGGGCGCTCATGGCAATGGCCGCCTTGATGCGCGGTTCGCGCGCGGAAAATTCCGTGCCGTAGGAAGTGACGAAAACTTCTCCCGCAGCCGCAAGCGTGGTGTATGCGCCAAATGAATGCCCGGCGAGGCCGATTCGGTCCAAATCGAGCCGGTGTTTCAACGAAGCGTCTTCCTCATTCAATTTCGCGAGTTGATCAATGGCAAAGGAAACGTCCAGCGGACGATTGACGAAATTATCCGGATTGCTTGCGGCGCGGCGCATCGCGGGCATAAATTCTCCGGACGGAGCCTCACGCCAGACTGCGTCGTCACTGCCGATGTGTTGCAGATGGACGGAAACGTAACCGTGGCCAGCCCAGTATTTTCCGAGATATTCATAACCCTCCCGCGTGCCGCCCAAGCCATGCGAAAAGATGATGACCGGCAATGGTTTGTCGCTCTTCTTGGGAAAATAGATTTTTACCGGCACCTTGCGATTGCGTTTGGAATCAACCCACTCCAGCCGCAAAATTGAAACTTCATTGGATGCCGGTTGCATGGCCGCGATGGAATTGTTGCTGGTTGCCGCACCGGCTCCTGCCGCAACAGCCTTCATCCAGGCCAAAAAGGAGAACGCCGCCAGCGAAAAGCAGATCAGCTTCATCCACGTTCCAGACGCGGGCGCAAGGCGTTTTGTTACGTGCAATCCGCCGCTTCCTTAAGTCGGCGGTGCGCTTTTGCAGAAAGCGCTCGAAACGTACAATAAAAAGCGGCATGGGCGAACCCATGCCGCTCGTGTCCCGAGTAAACTTATTAAGGATTGCTGCCTGTGTTGTGGGTTCCAGTGCCGCTATTGCCGGTTCCGCTGGAGCTTGTGCCAGTGCCGCCGGTTGTGCCGCTGTTGTTGCCAGTGCCGCCGGTTCCGGTGCCAGTCCCAGTCCCGGTATTGTTGCCAGTGCCGCCGCTATTGGCAGGGCCAGGGCCGGGGAACGTGTTTTTATTGGTGTTCAGGTTGGTGTTACTCCGATTATTGTTTTGTCCCTGCCCACCGCCAACTCCACTGCCGGTGCCGCCAGTTCCTAACCCACCGGTTCCACCCGTGCCGCTCGTTGCGCCGGTGCCTGGCGTCGCAGGGCCCGAACCCGGTGTCGTGGTGTTTCCAGTCCCGCCAGTGCCCGTGCCCGAACCAGCCGCGCCAGTGCCGGTCCCAGCGCCGCCGGAACCACCCGCTCCCGCTGCTCCACCGCCGCCCCCAGCCTGGGCAAGGACCGCCGCCCCATGCTGATTTTGGCTCGACGGAGCGCTGGTCGTTCCGGGATTGCTATTTTCGTTGTTGTAATTGGTGCTCATTTGGGAACCGCTGCCGCTTCCCGCGGGAGCACCCATGCCGCCAGTGTTGTTTTCATTGTTCCGGTTCGTATGGCAACCAGCCATAACCGCAACCGAAGCGATGAGTATGAGAAGTTTTTTCATAGTAATGATGATCAGAATTAATTTGCCGTTGCCGCAACTCCGCCAGCGCCGCCTCGGCGACAATCGCCGGGCGGCGCCGGTTAAGACTCTACTGGTTGCCAGTTCCAGTGTTGCTGTTGTAATTGGTGCTGGTCTGGTATGTGCCGCTGCTCGTTCCGCCGGTGTTCGCATTGTTTTCGCGGTTCGTGTGGCAACCGGCCATAAAACCCACCATTGCAATCAGTATAAGGAGCTTTTTCATAGTTATTTGTTTGATTTCATTTGCCGTCCATTCACCTTCCTTTTGAACCAACCAGCGCTCAATTAGGGTGAAACCCGCTCATTTTCGAGTGGCGAAAATAGGCAAATCAAGGTATGCTCTCCTGCATCACAAGGGAGATGAAGCTGCTCTTTGTTCATGAATGTTTCGGGGCCTTCGCCGGCGCCGAGGTGAACGTGCTCCTCACCGCGGCCGAACTCAAACAGCGCGGCCATCAACTCGCCATCCTCCATGGCCGGCAAACCGGAAAAAGCGAATCAACCTGGCGCGAAACTTTTGCGGAATGCTTCCCGCTCCCAAAAAGCAAGCCGGCCAAAACCGTTTCATCGACCATCAGCCAATTTCAACCCGATGCCATTTACGTGCATAAAATGGCCGACGTGCCGGTGATTGAAGCGCTCGTTCGTTCCGGTCGCCCGCTCGTGCGGATGGTGCATGACCACGACCTCTATTGCATGCGCAGCTATCGGTACAATCCGTTCACGCGAAAAATCTGCACGCGCGCGGCTTCGCTGTATTGCGTTTTTCCTTGCGGTGCGTCGCTGGCGCGAAATCGCGGTGGCGTCCTGCCGTTCAAATGGAACGGCTACCACGCCAAGCACAAGGAACTCGCGCTGAACCGCAAATTTCAGCGCATGATTGTCGCGACGCATTTCATGCGCGAAGAATTGGTCCGCAACCGTTTTGACCCGGCGAAAATCGAAATCCATGCGCCCGTTCCGCGCTCCGCTGAAAACCTTGAGCAAAGCTCCTTCAGCCCGCGGAATCTCATCCTTTACACGGGCCAAATCATCCGGGGCAAAGGCGTGGATGTTCTGTTGGAAGCGCTTGCCAAAGTGCGCGAACCGTTTGAATGCATGATTTTTGGGGATGGCTCGGCGCGCGCGCAATGCGAGGCGTTGTGCCGTGAACTGGGGTTGAGCGACCGTGTTTTCTTCAAGGGTTACGTGGCGCAGGAGGAATTGAAAAAATATTTCCGCGACGCCTCGCTCGCGGTGATGAGCTCGGTGTGGCCGGAACCGTTCGGCGCGGCTGGATTGGAGGCAATGCGGCATGGATTGCCGGTGGTCGCGTTCGACGCGGGCGGCATCCGTGAATGGCTGGTGGACGGGCACAATGGATTTTTAGTACCGTGGATGGACCGTGGCGCATTCGCCGCACGCGCGGAAGAATTGTTGCGCGATAAAAAACTGGCGCGCAGATTGGGCGAGCAGGGCCGGCAATTCGCGCGAGAACGATTCGATTTCGCACAATACATTTCCGGGCTGGAGGAAATGTTTGCGCGGGTGATCGCGGAATGCGGCGGGAAGGAAATGATTTCAACCGAACCGGCATGCAAAGCATAAAACGCAAATCGGCCCCGTTCATCGTCGCGATCGTCGGCGGCAGCGCCGCGGGCAAAAGCTGGCTGGCGGACCAGTTGCAGAACGTTTTGGGCGACCGCGCCGCGCGGTTGTCGTTGGACGATTTTTACCGCGACCGCTCCCACCTGACGCCTGCGCGCCGCGCGCACATCAATTTTGATCATCCGCGCGCGATTGACTGGCAAAGCGTCGAGCGCGTTTTGCAGGATTGTGTGGAAGGACGCGCGACAAAAGTCCCGATCTACGATTTTTCCACGCACTCGCGCCGCGCCGGGACGCAACGGTTGCAACCCAGGCCGGTGATTTTGATGGAAGGATTGTGGTTGCTGCATCGGCGTTCGTTGCGGCGGATGTTTTCGTTGAGCATTTACATTGATTGCCCGACCGGGACGCGGCTGAACCGGCGCATGGCGCGAGATGTCACCTTGCGCGGACGCACGCGCGAGTCGGTGCGGCGGCAATTCACGGAAACGGTCGAGCCGATGCACGCGCGGCATGTTCTTCCGCAGGCGCGCTGGGCGGACATCCGGTTGCAAACGCCGATCAAAAAATCGGATTTGCGACAATTGGCGGAATTGCTCATTCAAAAGGTGAAATAATCATCAAAACATCGAGGCGACTTTTTAAAAACTCCGAAGGAGTTTCGTCAATCAGCCCAGGGTTGCCGCGAAGCAGGCTACCCTTATAGCACTTCCAAAGTTATTCATCGTTGCGAGGAGAGCCGGCAGGATTGCTCGCCGCAGTCAACGGTGAATAACTTTGCGCGGCGTTTTGCGCCACCTTGTGCACAACATCATCGCCGTGCCGAAAGGCATGCGGTCAC
>DASRBR010000743.1:0-3088 GCA_035653495.1 Verrucomicrobiia bacterium | reverse complement strand
AAGGACAAAACACTGCTGCACACCATCCGCGGCGTAGGTTATGTTCTCAAACCCGCTTAACCGCATCGGGCGCGCGTTCAGTTTCCGGCTGAACCTGTGGTATGCGTCCATCTTCACGCTCAGCGCGTGCGCGCTTTACATTTTTCTTTACGTGATGCTGGCCGTGGCCATGGACCGCAAGGACCACGAAGTGCTTTCCGATCAGCTCAAGGAATACGCGGCCGTTTATCAAAACGGCGGGACGCGCGCGCTCAGCAATTTGATCGACGCGAGCCGCGGCACGAGGCAGCAACAATTTTTTGTGCGTGTCGTCAACCCGCGCGTCGGCGTCCTTTTTCAAAGCGTGCCGGAGGATTGGATCACATTTGACCCGAAAGGCGTGGAAATTGGCGGCGGCCTGCGGCTTCATCAGGCTTACGTCCGAATCCCGAAAAATGAAGAACAGGATTTCACGCTCGTTTCCACTCCGCCCTTGATTGACGGCTCGGTTTTGGAAGTGGGCCGCAGCACGAACAATCGTGAAATGGTGCTGCAACCGTTCCGGCGCGTGTTCATCATGGTGATGACGCCCATCATCATTTTGGGCTTTGTCGGCGGCGCCTTGTTTTCGCATCGCGCGATGCAGCCGGTGCGGGAGATTGTGCAAACCGCGCGCTCCATCATCGACACCGGCAGGCTGGACGCGCGCGTTCCTGTGCGCCATTCGCAGGACGAACTGGACGAACTGGCGCAATTGTTCAACCGGATGCTGGACAAAAACCAGGCGTTGATCGTCGGCATGCGCGAATCGCTCGACAATGTGGCGCATGATTTGCGCACGCCATTGACACGACTGCGCGGCACGGCCGAGGCGGCGTTGCGCGCCAGCCCCGGCGCGGACAACGCCCGCGAAGCTTTGGCCGATTGCGTAGAGGAATCCGACCGCGTGCTCACGATGTTGCAGACGTTGATGGACGTCGCCGAGGCCGAAGCCGGCACGATGAAATTGAACCGGCTGCCGACGGACCTTAACGCGCTTTGGAACGAAGTGATTGAACTTTACGAGTACGTCGCGGAAGAAAAGAAAATTAGCGTCACCAACGATTTTGCCGAACATTGCGAAGCATCGGTTGACCCCACGCGGATGCGCCAGGTGTTCGCGAACCTTTTGGACAATGCCATCAAATACACTCCGCCGGGCGGCAAGGTGCTGGTGCAGACGCGGCGCGAGTTGGCGAACATTGTGATTCGCGTGCGCGACACCGGAATGGGAATTGCGCCGGAGGAACAGGAAAAGATTTGGGAGCGACTGTATCGCGGCGACAAAAGCCGTTCGCAACGCGGGCTCGGTTTGGGTTTGAGTTTGGTGCGGGCCATTGTCCAGGCGCATCAGGGAAAGGTCCAGGTTTCAAGCAAGCCTGAAGAAGGCTCGGAATTTACAATCATCATTCCTGATTCGGAATCTTTTGCTCCACCGCCTTAATGGCTCCGGTTGGCTGATCAGCCATCATGCATCATGGGCGTGGAACGAAGGCCACATCAAAGCACTTGAATGAAGGCACCCTGCTCTCTTTGCCAGTGACAATTTTCCTTTGTTTGGCTAACGTTGCGACCTTTAAGCCAATGAAGGTGAATAATTGATGAGAATCATAAAATGGGTCGGGGTCGCGATTATTTTTTTGTGTTCGTGGAGGATTTCTGCTGAACCGGCGCAAACGCTTGATCTAAAGCCTTTCGTCAGAAAGTCGCCCATCGAAAACATGGGCGCGGAGTGGCTGGTTCCGCATGGCAATCAAGTGCTGGGTGGCATTCCCTTCAAGATAGATGGCGCGGTTTTGTTCCATTCCATCGCGCAAAAAGGAAAGGGCGTCGGTACCAATGATATCAGCGTTCCTGTCGGCTCGCGTTTCGAAACGCTCCATCTTCTCGCCGCAACGGACAGCGGTGGATCCAACGAACCGACGGTCGCAAAGGTCCATTTCGTTTACGTCGATGGTTCGGAAAATGTGCTCGATTTAAATTACGGCGAACATCTTCGCGATTGGCAAGGGCCGTGGCACAAGGCCGAGGAACCTCTGAAAAATCCCGACGTTCATGTAGCATGGGTCGGCCAAAGTTCTGGCGCGGCGCAATCGGACAAATATCTTCGCTTTTTTCATATCGCTCTCGGCAATCCTTCGCCGGACAAGGAAGTGCGTGAGTTAAAAATTGAATCGGCAAACAGCCGTTACGGTTTGTTGCTGCTGGCGATGACGGTTGGACCATCCAAAATGGAGGCTTTGCCGGACACAGTTGCCGCGCCGCGCAATCCGTTTCCTGATTTGCGGGAACGTCACGATGAAATGACCCGCGGCGAAGGCTTCGTGAAAAACCTGGATGACAAACCAATTGCAAAAGCCATCATTCGTGTTTCCGCCGTCCGCGACTTGAACACAGACGATGGAAAATCCGATTTGAACGGTCCCGGTGTCGGCTCAGGCGCGGAAACGGATGAGAACGGCCATTTCATTTTGCCGCCGATGGCAGACAACAAATTGTACCGGCTGGTTGTCTGGGCGGCGGGTTACGAGGCGGTGCGCTATCGCGGCTTGGACGTGAAATCGGACCCGATTGAAGTCCGGTTGAAACCGTTTACCGGCAGTTCTCCGAATCCCAAATTTGCGATGCATGGGCGGGTCGTCACGCTCGATGGAAAACCGCTGCCGTTCATGCTGGTTGAAAACTACGGAGTGGGTGTCGATCAAGGATCAACCTGGGGCAACGCGCAGCCAGGTTTTCCGCATGAAGTGCTTTCGGATGCAAACGGCGAGTTCACTTATGGGCGCGACGAGCGTTGGGACAAAATGCTGTTGAAAATAACCGGGCAAAACATGGCCGAAGGCCAGGAATGGGTCAACCAGAGCAATGGCGTGCAGGAAGTCCAAATGGGCGTGGGCGCGAGCATCCGCGGGCGCGTGGTCATGGATGGCAAGCCGCTGGCGAACATGATGATGGGTTTGAACATAAACCAGCAGGTAAACCAGCCGGTTTGGTTCGGCCCCATGCAGGCGAAAACCGACACGAACGGCGCTTTTATTTTCGAACATCTTCGTCCGAACACTTCATGGGA
>DASRBR010000742.1:0-19905 GCA_035653495.1 Verrucomicrobiia bacterium | reverse complement strand
GACAGTCATTTTCTCGATTATGGTCGTGGTAATGCCGCGACGATGGGCCGCACTCGCACTGATGGCAGGGGTCTGCTACATCACGCAGGGCCAACAAGTGATTGTGATGGGGTTCCATTTTACTGCGATTCGAATTATTCTTTTGGCGGGCGTCCTCAGAATCCTGATACGCGGCGACTTGAAGCAGGTAAAATTGAACAAGATTGACTGGGCTCTCGTTTTGTTTGCTGCCTCCAGCTCAATTCTTTCATCTATTCGGGTTGGCACATCGGAAGAGCTGAATTATCAAACCGGATTTGCGTACAATACGTTATTTTCCTATTTCGTGTTTCGAGGATTGGTCAGGAACCTGGATGATTTTCGGGCCTTCCTCGAAGGGATGGCGCTGCTCATCATTCCTTTGGCTCTGTGCATGGTTGATGAGGCACAAACCGGCATGAGTCTTTTCAATTTCATGGGGGGGCGCGACGAAATTGTCGACTGGGACCGGGGAGGGCGCTTTCGATGTGTTGGAAGTTTTCGTGGACCCCACACCGCAGGTACGTTTGGGGCCACATTTTTCCCGCTTCTTTCTGCTTTGTTTTTCGCAACGGGGCGGCGCCCGCTTGCGATCGTGGGAGTGATTGCCTCAACCACCATTGCCTACACTGCCAATGCAAGCGGACCTTTGAGCGCGTTGGTAAGCGGATGGATCGGCCTGGCTTTCTGGCCATTGCGAACTGATATGCGCCGTGTTCGTAAAGGAATTGTTGTCTTTCTCGTTGTGTACGCCTTGCTCAGCAAGGCCCCTGTTTGGTTTATCTTTGCAAAAATCAGCAACGTTATGGGAGGCGATGGGTGGACGCGTTCGTATGTTTTGCAATCCTGTTTCAACCACTTTTTTGACTGGTGGCTTATGGGCACGAGCAATACGGATGGGTGGGCCATGATTAATACGGCTTGGGGAGGAGCTGATATCACTGACCAATTTGTTTCCTCCGCCTGTCAGGGCGGACTGTTGGCTCTGGGCTCATTGATCGCGATATTAGTATGGTGTTACAGCAACATCGGATCATGTGTGCGTATAACCCGGGATGTGTCGCCCGAGACCGAAAAATTGTTTTGGTGCCTTGGTTCTGCACTTTTTGCACATACGATTGCCCTTTTTTCAGTTACGTATTTCGACCAAATGCATGTGCCATGGTGGGGCCTGCTCGCCATGATTTCCGGTGTCACATCCGACTTTCTCCATCGCGCGACGGAACTGAAGACCAATGAAGAGCCATGCGATTCAACGCCTGAGCTAGGAGTATTGGAGGAAGAAACTTTTCCATCTGCTTGATTTGCCTCAAATTGCGGGTATACTGCTGAATCCAAATTTGAGACACGGACCGGCAATTGTGACTTTTTAATAGGCAGAAACGGTGAAAATGGAATGACTCACGAAGGCGATTGTTCATATGGTCAACTCGACACATGCTTCCCAAATTGGAAGTGCCTGCTGGCATAGCCATTGCTTTAAAGCTGCTGGAACCTAATCACAGGTTATCATGGCTCGCCCCCAAGGGCTTGTTCTGCAGCGATTATGAAGCAACTTACATATTTGATGATGGCTTTCTTCGTGATTTTTCTGTCCGCCGGAGCAATCAGAGGAAACGACTATTATGTGAGCCAAAACGGCTCCGGCAACAATAGTGGGGCCGATACGTCCAACACACACCCGTTAACTTGGGCCAACAATCCAGCCAATTGGGGAACCGGAACTGGCTTGATTAATCCCGGAGACACGGTGCACTTGGTGGGAACTTTTTCAAAGTCACTTGTCATCGGAGGCAATGGGCTGTCCAATCAACCGATCACCATCTATTTTGAACCGGGTGCGAATTTCACATCGACCTGCTGGCCAACTTCAGGTGCAATCGAAATTGACGCGCGCACGAATCTTGTGATCGACGGGGGGCTGAACGGGTTGATTCAAAATACTGCCAATGGCACAGGGCTCACTTATTCCAACAATTCACGCGGCATCGGCAGTTTGTTTGGGTCAGCAGAAGCATACAACTGCGTGTTCAAAAATCTGATCATCACCAATATTTACAAAAATATTCGCGGGGATACGACGCGAGCGGGTTATGGCATGGATTTGGCCGGTAGCGGAATAACAGTTAGTAACTGCTGGCTTTCGGATGGCGACGGACCGCTTGGTTACGCTGGCGTCAGTGGAGAAATCGACCACGACATTTACCTGGTCAACAACACGATATTGAACGGCAATCATTTGCTTCAAATTGCTGCTGGTTTCACAGCGGGCAGCACTGTTTCAAATCTGGTGATTTCTGGAAACGTTTTCGATCATACCGATGTTTTCGAGGATTCATCGGGTGCGCATCATTTGGATGAAATCATTTTTACGGGCGCGGATTCAGGGCCGCTTTCCATCCAAGTGCTGAATGTGCGCATTTTTAATAATATTTTTGGCGGGCATACCGGGCCGCATAATACTTCATCGCTTTATGGAGGATTTGCCGCGCCCGGATGGCAGTGGAAAAATTGGTTTATCTACAACAACCTGTTCCTGTCTTATTCCAACGCCTGGAGCGATGGGTTTATTGGAGCTGTGGGCGGCAGCAATATTTGGGTGGTCAACAATACATTTGTAGGCCCTTGTTTTTTGGGCTTCGTTGGTGGGAATGCTGCCTACTGTTATAATAATCTGGCGCTGCGCGGGACTGGGCTTGCATTGAGAGCCTATACTTCTAATGTCGTCAGCAGCAGCACAGGGGGAACGAATTCTTTGCAAATCCTCAGATCTTATTTCACGAATGTTTGGTCTGATTATAATATTATTTCCGGTTCTAATCTCGCATTCGGGCTAAGTCTGAATAACACAAATTCAACATCACTGTGGGCTATCAATTCTGGATTCGATTGGAACGGTTGGCATACGTGGTTTAATAACGAATATGGCTGGCCCACGCCGATCTGGAATACGCTTCATTGCGACCCACACAGCACGACCAATGTTCCTTTGATCGTTGCAGGTACTTACGGGGTCTATATTCCTGCAACAAATGACACTGTGGCTATCGGCAAGGGAACAAACTTGTATTGGCTTGGTATCACAAACGATTTTTACGGCAATCCACGTTCGCCGCAGGGCAACTGGACTATTGGCGCTTTCCTGCCAAAACCAGCCGGACCAGGGATCGTTTTGGCGCCTTCAGACCTTTCGCCCACCAATGGCGAAACGGTGACACTTACCTGGCAAAGCGCAAATGCAACGAGTGTCTCCCTGTCCAGCTTCGGCTCTGTGGCGTTGAACGGGAGCACGAATGTGATCGCTAATACGAACCTCACAACTTACACAGCAACCGCCGTTGGCCCGACCGGTACCAACACCGCTGTAGCCATTGTCGCTCCGTACCCGACGCCGCCAGGAACACCAACGGGTGCATTCCAGCAATAATTTTCGGTCGGGAACGCAAGTTTTTCGAGTTTGCCGCATCAGCTGCAGCGGCCGAGCCCAATTTCCATTCAGTAAAAAAATTGAAGCGCGCTTCAACCGCAGACTTTTTGTCTCGCGGCATCTTTTTAAAATTTCACCATGAATAATGAGAGCAGACGAGTTTTAGTCACAGGCGGAGCAGGGTATATCGGTTCGGTGCTGGTGCGGCAATTGTTGGCAGAAGGTTATCGCGTGCGCGTGCAGGACATCCTCAGCGCCGGCGGTGAATCGCTGCTCGAAGTCGCGGCGCATCCGCGCTTTGAATTTGTCAAAGCGGACGTTCGCGATGAAGTGGCAACGGCGGCGGCCTTGAACGATTGCTGGGCTGTGGCGCACCTCGCGGCTATCGTCGGGGACCCCGCCTGCAAGCAGCAGCCGGAGCTTGCGCGCGCAATCAATGTGACCGCTTCAGAGCAGCTTTATCGGCTCGCGGAAAAAGCCGGTTGCGAACGTTTTGTTTTTTCTTCGACCTGCTCGAATTACGGGCGCATGGCCGATCCGAACAGTTTCGTCACGGAAGAATCCACGCTCGCGCCGGTTTCGCTCTACGCGGAAACCAAGGTGCACATGGAAAAATTTCTGCTTGGGCAGCCGCGCACCAATCGTTGCGTGCCGACCTGCCTGCGTTTCTCAACCGTCTATGGATTTTCGCCGCGCGTGCGCTTTGACCTGACGGTGAATGAATTCACACGTGAGATGGCGTTGGGGCGCGAGTTGGTCGTGTTTGGCGAACAATTTTGGCGGCCCTATTGCCATGTTGAAGATTTGGCGTCCTCGGTTTGCCTGGTGCTCCGGTCGGCCCAGGCCAAGACGGCCTTTGACGTGTTTAACGTCGGCGACACGACCGAGAATTACACAAAAAAGTCCATAATCGAAGCCATCCTCAAGCAAATTCCGTCTGGCAAAGTCCGTTACGTGGCGAAGAACGAAGATCCCCGCGATTATCGCGTGAATTTCGACAAGATAAGGAACCAGCTTGGTTTCAAGATCAGCCGGCGCGTGCCGGATGGTATTGCCGAGTTGCGCCGGGTGCTGGGCTCCGGACTCATTACCAACCCGGATGACAAGCGTTATTCCAACATCTGAACAGGTGGGCACGCTCGCAGAACAAACGTTCATGGCATTGCGGCAGGTTTGTCGCGACCACAATCGTTTTTACGCGTTGCACGAGCCGCGTTTTGCCGGCAACGAATGGCATTGCACCAAGGAATGCCTCGACACCGGCTGGGTTTCCTCCGCTGGAAAATACGTGGACCAATTTGAGCGGATGCTGGCCGAATATACCGGCGCAGCGCACGCCATCGCCACGGTCAATGGAACTGCCGCGCTGCATCTCTGTCTGCGTTTGGCGGGCGTTGAACCGGGTGATGAAGTGCTCGTGCCGGCATTAAGTTTTGTGGCGACCGCCAACGCAGTTGCCTACTGCCATGCAGTGCCGCATTTCGTCGATAGCGAGATGCGCACGTTGGGAATGGATGCGGAAAAATTGGCGAATCATCTATCTGAAACGGGCGAGGTGAAGCACGGCATTTGTTTCAACCGGCAAACCGGCCATCGCATTCGCGCGCTTGTGCCGATGCACACGTTCGGCCATCCGGTGGACATGGACGCTTTGCTGGAAGTTGCCGCGAGCTACAGGATTTTGGTTGTGGAAGACGCTGCGGAATCTCTGGGCAGCTTTTACAAAAAACGACACACAGGCAACGACGGCTGCCTTGCGGCGCTCAGTTTTAACGGCAACAAGATAGTGACCACCGGCGGCGGCGGGGCGATCTTGACCAATGATGCAAATCTTGCCAAACGCGCCAAACATTTGAGCACGACCGCGAAGGTTCCGCATGCGTGGGAATACCAGCACGATTTGGTGGGATACAATTATCGCCTGCCGAATTTGAATGCTGCAGTCGGTTGTGCGCAGATGGAACAATTGCCCGCGTTCTGCGAAGCCAAACGTTCCCTGGCGGCACGTTATGCGAAGGCATTCGAGGGCGTGGAAGGAATCCGCTTTTTCACCGAGCCGAATTTTGCGAAGAGCAATTATTGGCTGAACGTGCTGTTGCTCGACAAATCGGATTTGAAGATGCGCGACGCGCTGCTGGATCTGACCAACAAGAATAAAATCATGACGCGACCCGCATGGGAATTGCTGCATCGGCTGCCCATGTACAAGGAATGTCCGCGCATGGATTTGTCAGTCGCGGAAGATTTGGCTGGCAGGTTGATCAACATCCCGAGCAGCGTGGCGATTGAGTTGGAGCACCGGGCATGATGCGGAGCGGACAAACGGCATGACCTTGCGACGCAGAATAGCTGTGCTGAGCACCGGGCGGCAGGATTGGGGGATCCTGCGCGAATTGTGCCGCTTGCTGCGCGATGACCCGGGATTCGATTTGCAGTTGCTCCTTGGCGGGATGCATTGCAGCGATCGTTTTGGGCGCACAAGCCGGCTCGTCATCGAAGAAGGTTTTGAACCGCGTGAGCAATTAAGCTGGATCCCTGAAACGGGCGCGCTCGAAGCCGAACGGCAGGCCGGTGAAGCGACGCGGATGGTCGCGCAAGCCTTGCGCAAAAACAAGGCCGAAGCGTTGTTGCTGGTAGGCGACCGGTTCGAGACTGCGGCGGCCACGTTGGGCGCCACGTTGGCCAGGCTTCCCATCATTCATTTGCATGGCGGCGAAGAGACTGAAGGCGCATTTGATAATGCATTGCGCCACGCCATCACAAAATTAAGCCATCTCCATTTCACCAGCCATCCCCAGCACACCGCGCGGATCGTCGCAATGGGCGAAGACCCTGCGACGGTCCACACTGTCGGAGCGCCTGGTTTGGATAATTTGTTGCGCAAGGATTTGGCTGATCGAGCTGAATTGGAACAATCGCTCGGGTTGAAACTGCGTCCGCCGGTGGTTGTAGTCACGCTGCATCCGGTGACCTTGAGCGGAAACCCTGCAGAAGAAGTTGCCGCGTTGGTGGCAGCAATGGATGCAGTGGAAGCAACTTACATCATCACATTGCCGAATGTGGATCCGGGAAACGAGTTCGTTCGTCACGCGTTGATGCAGGCTGCCAAAAAACCGGCGCGCGCCGCCGTGGATGCGCTGGGTGAAAGACGTTTTTGGGGATTGTTGCGCATTGCTGACGCAATGCTCGGCAACAGTTCCAGCGCTCTCATCGAAGCGCCTGCGGTGGGTCTGCCGGCAGTGAACATCGGCGAGCGGCAAAAGGGGCGCTTGCGCGGCGAAAACGTTTTGGATGCGCAGCCGGAAAAGGAAGCGATTGTTGCCGCATTGCAACGCGCCTTGACGCCGCAATTTCGAAAAATTTCGAATGCGACACCGGCCCCGTTCGGCAAAGGCGGCGCGAGCGCGAAAATCGTGTCGGTGTTGCGTGCGTGGACACCGCCGCAGCCGCCTGTGAAACGTTTGTATCAACCATGAGATCAACGATCATCGCCGAGGCGGGCGTGAACCATAACGGTTCGCTTGATTTGGCCATGCAATTGGTGGACGTGGCCCATGCATCGGGCGCCAACGCGGTGAAGTTCCAGACTTTTCAGGCCGCGCGACTGGTCAGCCGTGCCGCGCCAAAAGCGGAATACCAGAAACGAACAACCGACGCGGCCGAATCGCAATTCGAGATGATCCGCAAGCTGGAGTTGGATGAAACTGCGCATCGGAGGCTCATCGAACGTTGCGCGGAAAAAGGAATCGAGTTCATTTCCACGCCCTTTGATTTGGAAAGTGTCGAGTTGCTGGCCAAATTGAAAGTGCGCCGCCTCAAACTCCCCTCGGGTGAATTGACGAATGGGCCGCTGCTTTGGAGCGCAGCCCGCACGGGTTTGCCGACGATTTTGTCCACTGGCATGGCGCGTTTGGGAGAAATCGAGGAAGCGCTGGGCGCGCTTGCTCTCGGATATTTGGGCGTAAAACCCAAGTCGCGCCATTCGCTCATGGAAACTTTTGCGTCTGCCGGCGGGCAGGAGTTGTTGCGCGAAAAAGTCACCTTGCTGCACTGCACCACAGAATATCCCGCTCCCGCTGCCGAGGTGAATCTGCGCGCGATGGACACTCTTGCGCAAGCGTTCGGATTGCCGGTTGGTTTGTCCGATCACACCGAAGGAATTGCCGTTGCCATTGCCGCTGTGGCGCGCGGCGCGACGGTGATTGAAAAGCACTTCACGCTCGACCGCAATCTGCCCGGCCCCGATCACAAGGCTTCGCTCGAACCGGGCGAATTGAAGGCGATGGTCGCTGCCATTCGCAGCGCTGAAGCTGCCATGGGCAGTCCAATCAAAGGGCCTGTGGATGCCGAACGGAAGAACATGCCGGTGGCGCGAAAAAGTTTGGTGGCGATCAAGCAGATCAAGAGCGGCGAAATTTTTACCAGCGAAAATTTGGGCGTGAAACGACCCGGCACAGGTATTTCGCCTATGGATTACTGGGACAAACTTGGCCAATCCGCCACGCGCGATTACGCGCCGGATGATCCAATTACCTCATGACTGCATCGCCAATCATCATTCTGGGCGCAGGCGGACATGCGAAAGTGCTGTTTGAAATCCTGCGCTTGCAAGGCCGGCATGTCACGGGCGTGACGTCCGCGGAAAAGAACGCGAAAGAAACGAAATTTTGCGGCGTGCCGGTGCTGGGCGGCGACGAAGCATTGAAGAATTTCAATCCTAACGACATTGAGCTGGTAAACGGCGTCGGTGCAATCGCGAATCCTGACTTGCGCCGGGAAATTTTCGAGCGGGGCAAGGCTGACAGATTTACTTTTGCCACACTGAGCCATCCCTCGGCGGTAATCGCAGCGGATGTGGAAATTGCCGAAGGCGCGCAAATCATGGCGGGCGTTGTCATTCAACCCGGCGTTCGCGTGGGAATGAATTCAATCATCAACACGCGCGCGGGCGTTGACCACGATTGCCAAATCGGCGCCCATGCGCACATCGCGCCCGGCGCGACTTTGTGCGGCAGCGTGGGCGTTGGCGACTTGTCGCTGGTCGGGGCCGGGGCAACAGTGCTGCAGGGCGTCAGAATCGGAATGCGCTGCATCGTCGGCGCAAGCGCGTTGCTGCGCGAAGATGCGCCGGATGGAACAGTGTTTGCGGGTGTTCCGGCGAGGCTTGTTCGCAAAAAATCATGAACTCCATCACGAACGAACGCATCAAAAAATGTTGTGTCCACGAAGGCACGACGATTCTCGAAGCCATGCGGACCATCACGGATGCGGCGGTGGGCCTTGCACTGATGGTGGATGCGCAAGGGCGATTGATTGGCGTGTTGACGGATGGCGACATCCGCCGGGCGTTGCTCAGCGGCGCGAAGCTCGATTCGCCGGTCGCGCCGTTCGTGAACCGCAACTGCACCACAGTCCGCCCGCAGGATGATCGCACTCACGTGCTCGATTTGATGCAATCGCGATATATCAGCCAGATTCCAGTGCTCGACGCGGAACAGAGGCTGGTGGGGTTGCATTTGTTGCGCGAAATGCTTGGAGCGGTTGCCCGGCCGAATTGGGCAATCATCATGGCTGGCGGGAAGGGGACCCGTTTGCGGCCCATCACCGAAAATCTGCCCAAGCCGATGATCAAGGTGGCTGGCCGTCCGATTTTGGAACGGCTTGTGTTGCACCTGGTGGGCTTTGGCATCAAGCGCATTTTCATTTCCATCAATTACCTTGGCCACTTGATCGAGGGACATTTTGGCGATGGCTCAAAGTTCGGCTGCCGGATTGATTATTTGCGCGAGGAAAAAGAAATGGGAACAGGCGGCGCGCTGGCATTGCTGCCAGAAAGGCCCGCCGAACCATTTTTGGTGATGAACGGCGACCTGGTGACGCAATTCAATGTGGAAAAGCTGCTCGATTTCCATGAACGCGGCGGTTATGCGGCCACGCTTGCAGTGCGACGATATTTTCATCAAGTGCCTTTTGGTTGCCTGGATGTCGTTGAACAACAGGTGAAGCGCATTGAAGAGAAACCGATGTTGCAACAGTTGGTCAATGCCGGCACATACGTGCTTTCGCCGCATATTCTGGGATACATCCCAAAGACATTTTTCCCGATCACGAACCTTTTCGAGCAATGCCTGCAACGCAACGAACCGTTGGGCGCATGGGAATTGGAGGAAGACTGGCTTGACGTGGGGCAGAAGGAGCAATTGCGCGAGGCGCAGGAGGGCCAGGCGTAGATGGGCGCGAAACGAATAGGAATCGTCGGTGGCGGAATCGTCGGGCTCGCGACCGCTTACAAGCTGACGCAACGGATGCCCGGTGCGAGCATCACGGTTTTTGAAAAGGAATCCGCGCCGGGACGTCATCAGAGCACGCATAACAGCGGCGTCCTTCATTGCGGGCTCGCTTACAAGCCGGGTTCGGCGAAGGCGCGGTTGGCCGTATCGGGCTTACGCCAGATGCTCGCCTTTTGCCAGGAGAACAATGTTCCACACGATCAATGCGGGAAGCTGGTGGTGGCGACCAATGAGGCCGAGGTGGCCTTGATGAACAATCTTTTTGACCGCGGCACGGCGAACGGCTTGCGCGGTTTGCGCAAGTTGGATGCGAAGGAAATCCTCGAGTATGAACCGCACGCGCGCGGGGTGGCAGCCATACACGTCCCGGAAGAGGGCATCGCGGATTATGCGAAAGTCATCGAGGCGCTCGCTGGAAAAATCAAAGGCTCGGGAAACAAGATTTTCACCGGATGGAACGTGTCGCAAATCGAACGCAAAAATGGCGAATGGCGCGTGCGTTCGGATGCCGGCGAGGAAGCATGTGATTTGATTGTCACGACTGCCGGGTTGTATGCCGATCGCGTGAGCGCGCTGGCGGGCGAACCTCGCGAAACGCGCATCGTGCCGTTCCGCGGCGAATATTACAAACTGCGCAAAGAAAGCGAATATCTGGTGCGGAATTTGATTTACCCGGTGCCGAACCCTCGTTTTCCATTTCTGGGCGTGCATTTCACCAGATTGGCGCGCGGGGGAATCGAAGCCGGTCCCAACGCGGTGCTCGCGTTCGCGCGCGAAGGTTACGCCAAGATGACTTTCAACGCGCGCGACATCGCCGATTATCTCACCTTCTCGGGTCTTTGGCGATTTGCAGGCCGACATTTGGGCGTGTGTGTGCATGAAATCAGGCAATCGTTCAGCAAAAAATTATTCGTCAAAGCGCTGCAAAAACTCGTGCCGGAAATCCGCGAAGAAGATTTGGAGCAGGGCGGCGCGGGTGTGCGCGCGCAGGCGATGCGGCCGGATGGAACCCTCGTCGAAGACTTTCAATTCATCCGCAGGCCGGGCGCTTTGCACGTCGTGAACGCGCCCAGCCCGGCGGCGACGGCTTCGCTGGCAATCGCCGATGAAGTGGTCAACCAAATTGAAGCGATCAACAATTGAAAGAACATCGAATGAACAAATTCAGAAAATTATCGGAGGCCTGGAGCCATGTATAAAGGCCATAAAGTCCTCGCATTGATTCCCGCGCGCGGAGGAAGCAAGGGGTTGCCCGGAAAAAATATCCGAAAATTCGCTGACAAACCGCTCGTGGCCTGGTCCATCGAACAGGCGCTTGCCAGCAAAGCTGTGGACAAGGTGATGGTCAGCACCGATAACGAGGAAATTGCCGCCGTTGCGCGACGTCATGGCGCGGAAGTCCCGTTTTTGCGTCCTGCGGAATTTGCGCGCGACAATTCACCGGTGTCTGAGGCGATCATTCATGCGGTGCGCACATTGCGCGAAATGGGAGAGCGCTACGATATCGTGCTGCTGGTCGAATGCACGAGCCCGGTGCGTTATCCGGGTGATCTGGACGATGCCGTCGCGCGGCTTGTGGACAATCCGCAGGCGGACAGCGTGGTGGGCGCGGTACAGTTAACGCATGAGCATCCCATGTGGACGTTTCGGTTGTCGAGGGGGTATCTCACCAGTTTCATTGCAGGCGGGCATAAGCCGAAGAATTGCCGGCGTCAGGCGCTGGAAACAACCTACTTGCCTTACGCGCATTATTTGACCTGGTGGAAAAATTACGAGAGCCGCAAAACATTTTATCAGCCTAGGACACTGCCGCATTTCCTCAAACGCGAGCAGATGGTGGAAATTGACGACGAAGTGGATTTTTTCATCGCCGAAAGCATCATGAAAAAGTACATAATTGGTTCAAGTGTGAAAAAATAAGTTGCGAATTCAAAAACAGGAAAAATGAAAGATTATACTCGCGAAGATATTCGGTTTGTGATGAAGACGGAGATGATCGTCGGGCAAGGTTCCGCGAAAAATCTCCCCAAAATGCTGCGTGACCGCGGCTGGCCGCGCATTGCCATCGTTGTGGACAGCGGCGTGCTCAAGCATAATTCTTATGCGCAGGAAATCATCGAAATCCTGAGCAAAAATTTGGACGAGACGGTGATCGTGCCGTGTGAGATGGCCGAACCGACCTACGATTATCTCGACAAGGTGAAGGCGCAATACATCGAAGGAAAGCAATTCGATTGCGTCGTTGGTATTGGCGGCGGCAGCACGATGGATTTGTCAAAGGGGCTTGCGACTCTCGCGACCAATCCCGGAAAGGGTTTGCAGTATCGCGGCTTTGGCAAGGTCGTGATTCCGCCCTTGCCGGTGGTTGCTCTCCCAACCACTGCCGGAACGGGAAGCGAAGTGACGCCTTACGCGGTGTTCATTGACACGACCGAGCGGTGGAAATTCGGCATCAACACTGAACACAATTATCCAAGGCTCGCGGTTTACGACCCGGGCTTTTTGGACAGTTGTCCCGCGAAAATTTATGCCTCATCCGGCATGGACGCCATGACGCACACCCTGGAAAGTTTTGTGGCGAAGAATGCAACCGCGGTTTCGCGCATTTTTTCGGTGAAAGCGTTTGAGCTGCTGTTCCCAAACCTGAAAAAAATTGCGGCAGGCGACCGTTCAAGCGAAACGAAACTGGGTTTGCTCCTGGGGAGCGGTTGCGCGGGAATTGCGTTGATGAATGCCGGCGCGGGTCCGGCCGGCGCGTTGAGTTATCCGCTGGGAGTTTATTTCGAAGTGCCACACGGAATTGCGGGTTCAGTGTTTTTGCCGGGCGTCATTCAATTCAACGTTGCGCACGGTTATACGGATTACGCGCAGCTTTATGATCGCATTCCGGATGCCAAGAGCGGCTTGAGCGACGCGCAGAAATCACTCGCGTTCGCTGACGAAATCAAAAACCTGAGCGACAGCCTTGGAATTCCCACGGAGCTGGCCGGTTTCGGCGTCAAAACCGAGGCCGACACGCGGCTGATCATCGACAACGCCTGGCAACTCAAGCTGGCGTTCGAACAAAATCCGATTCCGTTCGGCAAGGCGGAGATTGAGGATTTGGTGCTTTCGCTTGGCAACTGCAAAAAAGCCTGACCATGAAATTCGATCAATCCATCAAACTCTATGAGGAAGCCCTGCAGGTGATCCCAATGGGCACCTCGACCTTCAGCCGTTCGCCTTCCTTGTTCTGCATCGGCAGCGCGCCCTTGTACATCCAATCGGCCCAAGGCTGCCGTGTCCGCGACGTGGACGGGAACGAATTCATTGATTACGCGATGGGTCTGGCGATCATCAATCTTGGTTATGCCCATCCGGAAGTGGTCGCTGCGGCATGCAAAGGCGCTGAGCAGGGAATGATCTTCACGTTGTCGTGCCCCGAGGAATCGCAACTGGCGCGCAAGCTCATCGAGATCATTCCATGCGTGGAGATGGTGCGGTTTTTCAAGAACGGTTCCGATTCCTGCGAAGGCGCGGTCAAACTTGCGCGTGCATTCACAGGCAAACAAAAAATCATCACTGTGGGCGGTTATCATGGATTTCATGATTGGTTTGTCGCTTCCACGCCCCGCAAAAAGGGCATTCCGCCGGTGCTGAGCGAATTTGTGCTGCCGCACAATTACAATGACATCGCGGCGATCAAGAAAACCATTGAAAGCCACGCGTCGGAAATCGCCGCGCTCATCATGGAACCGATCATCAACGTCGAGCCGCAGCCCGGTTTCCTGGAGGAAATCCGCGCGTTGACCGAGGCGCACAAAATAGTCCTCATCTTCGACGAAATGAAGACCGGCTTTCGTTTGGACGTCGGCGGCGGACAAAAATATTTCGGCGTGACGCCCGATCTGGCGGTTTTCGGCAAGGGGATTTCCAACGGATTTCCGTTAAGCGCCCTCACCGGGAAGCGGCAATTGATGCGGCAGTTCGAGGACGAAAATTGTTTCATGTCCGGCTCGTATGCCACTGAAAAAATGTCCTTTCTCGCGGCGTTAAAGACGATTGAAATTTTGCAGCGCGGCGAAGCCATCCCTCACATCTGGCGCACCGGCAAAATACTCAAGGCTGGGCTGGAAGAGATCGTGGCGCGGCACGATTTGGGCAACGCCATCAAAGTGGTTGGGCTTGCGCCGATGCAGCACCTCATCTTTTCACCGGCTGGCGATGTGACCGGCGCTGAAATGAAAGCCTTTCTGCAACAGGAATGCGCAAAGCTCGGCGTCCTGTTCGTGGGATATCATCACACCAGTTTTGCGCACGGGGAACGCGACATTAAAACCACGCTGGATGTCTATGATCAAACGTTCTCGCGGCTCGCGGCGGCATTGCGCGAAAGCAACCTGAAATCGAAGCTCGTGGCCAAGCCGGTGTTGAACACTGGCGTGCGAAAAGATTAAGCGTGAAGGCCCTCGTCATTGGCTACGGCTCGATTGGCAGCCGCCATGCCTCCAATCTCGCGCGGCTCGGGCACGAAGTGTCCTTGCTGCGACATAAACGCGCGGAAAAAAATTCGAGCGGGTTCCCTGAGTTCCATGATTTCGATCAGGCGCTGGCGGAAGCGCGGCCGGAATGCGCGGTTGTGGCTTCGCCAACGCCCTGTCATGCGGCTGACGCGGCGCGATTGATTGAGCACGGCATCCCGATGTTGCTCGAGAAACCGCCCGCAATGGACCTGGCATCCACGCTGCAGCTTCAGGAGCAAATGGCGAGGCGCGGTTTCAAGAAATACGACCTCGCATTCAACCTGCGCTATTACCCGGCCCTGCGCTTCATCAAGGAGCAACTGCCGGCCCTGGGAAAAATTTATGCGATGCGCGTAGCTGCTGGTTCGTACCTGCCAGGCTGGCGGCCGACGGTGGATTATCGTCAAACCACAAGCGCGCGCGCAGAACTGGGCGGCGGCGTGCATATCGAATTGGTCCACGAGGTGGATTACATCCTTTGGTTTCTTGGGATGCCCGAAAAAGTCGTGGCACATGTCGCGCGTATTGGAAATTTGGAAATCAACTCAGCAGATATTTGCTTGGCGATGTTTCTCTATGCCGACGGTTCGATTGTGCAGCTTCATTTGGATTATCTCTCACAAAAAAATTTGCGCGGCTGCCAAATCATCGCGGAAGCGGGGACGTTGGACTGGAGTTTCACCGAGAGGAGCGTCACGTTGCACAATCCCAAGCCTGAGCGGATTTTCGAAGTAAAACAGGATTACGATTTCAACGAAACTTACCTCGAGCAGATGAGGAATTTCACCTCGATTGTGGCAGGCACTGCGGCGCCTTTGGTGGACATGGCGCACGGCGTCAAAGTGATGCGCATTTTGGATGCAATGGTAAGGTCGTCCGCTTCACGTGAGTGGGTTGACGTTTCAGAAAACAGATAATTTATGACGAAAAAATGGGTTTTGATTTCAGGTGGAAACGGCGTGCTTGGGCAAAGCTATGCTCGCGCATTGAAGGAGGATGGCTACAGCGTGTTGAGCCTTGATGGCCGCGAAACGCCGAATTCTTCCACGAATGCCGCGGATGAATGGTTCAAGTGCGACATCACCGAAAAGGATGACATCGCGAAATTGGCGGAGCGTCTGCCGTCCCTGGGCGGGCAGATTTACGGATTGATCAATAACGCCTCATGCCAGCCCGAAGGATTCGGCAAGGAATTGGAAGATTATTCCGTGGACACTTTTCGCAAAGTGCTGGATGTGAACCTTGCCGGCAGTTTTTTGCTTACTAAGCTGGTCATTCCTCACATGAAACAGGCGCGCGCCGGTTCCGTTGTGAACATTGGTTCAATCCAGGGCGTGGTTGCGCCGACGTTCGCGATTTATGAAGGGATGAGCATCACCTCGCCACTGGTTTATTCCGTGGCCAAGGCCGGCTTGATCCATTTCAGCAAATGGGTGGCCGCGAAATATGGACCTTTCAACATCCGTTGCAACGCGGTTTCGCCCGGTGGAGTCGGCGATTCGCAAAAAGGTGGTTCGACGTTTGCAGACATCTATGCCTCGCGAACACCGCTTCGCCGGATGGCGCGTTCGAGCGACATCGCCGAAGTTGTGCGATTCCTGATCAGTCCCAAGGCCGATTACGTCACAGGCCAAAATCTGGTCGTGGACGGCGGCTGGACCATTTACTGAACTTCCAGTGAGCAACGAATTAAATATCCCGCTGGCAACGCCGGGCATCGCGCAGCGCATATCGGCGCTGGTTCGCGGAAAACTGACCCCGCTGTTTTACGCCGGATCTTCAATCGTGACGGCTCTTGCCCAGCTTGTGGCCGGGTTCCTCATAATCAAGTGGATCGTCCCGGGAGAGCTGGGTTTGTGGCAGAGCGTGCGGATGGCTCAAATTTACGCGTTCCTCCTTCTTGCGGGCATTAACAACGGATTGAGCCGTGAACTTCCTTTTTTTCTTGGCAAAGGCGAGCAATCTTTTGCAGAGCGGCTCGCGGGGACGGCATTCTTTTGCACCACCATCGCCAGTGGGATTGTTTTTATCGGTGGCGCTTGCATGGTGCTTATTTTTTTTCATTCAGGTCCCGCTGTTATTGCCGCCATTTTTGCGATCACGGCTGTGATTGCATTCTCGTTTTATCAAAACATTCTTTTGGTGACCTTTCGTTCCAATGATTCCTTCGAGAAGCTGACAACGATCAAGTTCGTGGAAGCGGCCTTGACGCTTGGAACCATCCCCATGGTGTACTATTTCACCTATAATGGAATGCTGGCGCGGAATGTCCTGATTAATGGAGCGGTTTGCCTTATGATGTATGTCCGCCGTCCTATGCGTGTGAGGGCGGTTTGGGATTGGCAGGCGGTCAAATTATTGCTAAAGACCGGGCTGCCCATATTCGGGCTGGATTACGCGAAAAATTCGGCCAGCACGCTGGATCGCGTGGTGTTGCTCAAAATTGGCGGAACGCGTGAAGTTGGTGTTTATCAGCTTGCGGGAATCGCCTTGCAAACACTCGCTGCGTTGCCCACTTCCCTCGCTTCCTATTTGTATCCGCGCATGACGTATCGCTATGGCCAGGACGGCGACAGGCGTGCTCTGTGGCGGACTGGAATCAAATTCGTGCTGTTAGCCACCGTATTGACGACGATTCCCGCTGTTTTTGCAGCTTTTATGATTCCACGCGTTGTTCCCATTTACGCGCCGAAGTACGCCGGTGGAATTCACGCGGCGCAGATTGTCCTGGTTGCCGGTGTTTTTGAAGCGGTGAACATCATTGCTAATGCATTATGGAGCATGAAATCCTGGAAGCTCATGGTCCATTATCAAGTCCTGAGCGCCGTTTTGTTCCTGTTGGGACCGATAATGGGTTGTCTGTTGATTGGAAAGTCATTGGAGGGTGTGGCTTGGGGAATGGCCATCGGTTCGCTGTGCCGCGGAGTTGGCGCGTTGGGGCTGACATATTGGGGGACACATGTGAAAGGTTTTTCCGTTAAATCAACGACGTCCGTCACGGAGGTTCATGCCGCAAGGTAACGACCAAGTCCCGGCAGAAACCTCAGCGGAGGCCATCTGGCAGTCCATCCTGCGCGTCACTGAATGTGCAGGCGACGAGTTACAGTCCCTGCGTGTGCTGCTGTTTGTGGCCCTCACTGACGGGCAGACTGAGAATTGGAGAGACCGGCTGCGCTGTTTTCGCAAACTCGCCCGTTGGTATTTGGTTCCGCGGAAAAAAATTGCGAAAGCGGCCAAGGGTCATCCATTATTTGCGTTCATCTTCGACACGCCTGCGAACATGAACAATCTGAGCCCGGTGTACCAGTCCGCCATCCGGCGTTCGCTCAAACCCACGGTCCTTTGTGGTGAAAAAGTAAATTTCGAACCTGCCAATCAAGCGCAATGCTGCGTCGGCATCCGCGAATTAATGGGAGCAACGACTTTTGCGGAGCGTCTGGCAGCGCTTGCTTGCGCGCGCAAGCTACACAAGGTTCTTTGCGCCCATTTTTCAAGCGGGGCTCCACAATTCCATGACAAGGTCCGCCGCCGTTGCGCCTGGATAATCAGTGAATTGGCCATTTTTTTGGCTGTCCGCCACGGGTTGAGACGTTTGTATTCCGAATGGCGACCCAGTTGCGTGGTTTCGACCTCCGATCTTTGGCCGTTTGACCATGCGGTGTTTGCGGAAGCGGTCAACCAACGTATCCCATCGTTTGTCATTCAACATGGGCTGACAAATCGTTATTGGTGGCCTTGCGTTGCCGGTAAATTATTGCTTTGGGGCAGCGCTTTTCACAGGGAATTGCTGGGGATGGGTGCTCCGCCCTCCCGCCTTGCGATATGCGGCATGCCCGCCAGCGATCATCTTTTCATGCGGTTTCAGCGAGAAGGGAAGGAATTCACGCCGAGACCCGTAAAATCATGCGTCATTCTGTCGGACACCCAATCGCAGGCCACCCATCCGTTGCTTTATTTAAAATTTAAAGACCTGTTGAAAGCCACCGTGAGTTCGACACCTTTCATCAAATGGTCGGTGAAGCTGCATCCGATTGAGGACGATGTTTTCTACAAAGATTTCATGGGCTGCCACAATTTCGCTGTTCTCCCCAAGACCACGACTCTCGAACAAGCGGTCATGGGCGCGGATGCGGCATGCACTCTGTGGTCCACTTCAGGTCTGGAAGCAATGATGATGAAACGGCCCTTGTTCGTGCTGGATGTTGAACCTGTCATTCGAGAGTTCGCTTGGTGGCCAAAATTTGGAGGCGGCTTTTTTGCCAGCAATGCCGGTGCATTGATCGGCCTTTTGGAAAAAGCCTCTGCCGACGAGAGTTTCACGGTGCAAGCTCTCAGGAAACAGGATGAGTTTTTAAGGCAGAATTTTGCAAACGCCGGTGGCGCTGCCGACGCAGCTCTTGATTTAATCCAAGAAATTGTTGGGACAAACTTCAAGAACCAATCGGACAGAGACGTTTTAATGCCGCAAACGGCGTTGAGAAACTGCTAACACAATCCGCTTGGCGCATGAAATTGTTTGTCAGTTTGATCGTTGGCCTTAGTGATTCAATGTTGAGATTGCTTTTCCGCCGTCTCATGCCTGGGACCTGCGTAATTGTCAATTACCACTCAGTTTCAAAGGAATCCCGCGAGCGTTTTGGCTGGCAAATGGATCTTTTATTGCGATTAATAAAGCCTGTGCGCGCAACAAACCAAACAATTTTTTCCAGAGGTGAGCGCGGCGGGGCCATAACCGTTGATGACTTGTTTTGCAGCTTTGTGGAGAACGGCCTGCCTGAGTTGATATCGCGTAAAATCCCAGTGACCATCTTTGTTCCAACGGGATATTTGGGACGGAAGTCAGCCTGGGATGATTACGGTGATGAAAACCGCGTTGGTGAGGAAGTTGCTTCTGCGGATGAATTGAAGCGCATCTGTGCATTCGAAAACGTGGATTTTGGATCACACTGTGTGACTCATCCGGACCTGGCACGTTTGTCCGAAACCGAGGTTCGCCGGGAATTGCGCGAATCCAAAGAAGCCCTGGAAAAACTGACGGGGCGGAAGATAATTGCCCTAAGTTTTCCATATGGAAGTCATAATCCGCGGGTCTTGCAACTTGCCCGTGAAGCCGGATACGAATTTTTTTACGACTCGACACCAGAGAGCGTTCCAGCCATCCGCGCAGGACTGCTCGGCCGCATCTCTGTGTTCCCAACAGATTCGGATTTGAAATTCCGGCTAAAGATATTGGGAGCGTATCGCTGGGTAAAATTTGCGAGTGCCTGGAAACGTAAAATAACAAAACCAATTTTCGCCCCCGATCAAGCCGCTCCGGCGCGAACATGAGCGCAAACAATTATAAAGTCGAAGTGGACCAAACGACACCGGCCGAATGGTCGCAATTGATTGCATTGTTTGACGACGCCAATCTTTACCAGACTTGGAGCTATGGAGCAGTGCGGTGGGGCGCAAAGTGCCTAAGCCATTTGGTACTCAAGCGCGAGCAGGAGATTGTCGCGGCGGCACAATTGCGTATCATTCGCCCGCGTTTCAGCCTGGGCGGGATCGCATATTTGCGTTGGGGGCCGATGTTTCAAACCCGGGGCAAATCAATCGATCTGGAAGCGGCCGGTGCGATGGCTGCAGCTTTGCATCGGGAATATGTCCGCAAGCGCCGGCTTTTTTT
>DASRBR010000741.1:0-4078 GCA_035653495.1 Verrucomicrobiia bacterium | reverse complement strand
CGCCGATTCCAAAGCGCTCGCGCAGCTCATCAAGGACCTCTTTCCCAATCCTGACCAACAAGCTGGCCAAAACGGCAACCCATTCGCCTCCAGGTTTAGCCGTTACCGCGGAATGATGAGCGCAATGATGGGCGGCGGCGGACCCGGCGGTGGCGACAATGGCGGCGAGAACAACGGCCATACGCCGACAGCCAAGGTGAACGCCGTTTCAGACGACCACGCCAATGCGGTTGTCGTGAGCGCGCCGGACGAATTGATGCCTATGATTAAGAATCTCGTTGACGATTTGGACACACCAGTGGATGCCGTGACCGTCGTGAAGACTTATCACCTTCACAATGCCGATGCCACTGAATTGGCAGCCACAATCACTTCAGTGTTCTCCGATGACACCAGCACTCAAACCGATGCCAGCCGGTCGCCTTCGTTCGCTTTCGGCCGTTTTCCTTTTTTCCCCCAACAGAATAATACGGCCAATAGTTCGAGCGACCGCATGAAGCGGATGGCGCACGTCACCGCCGTGGCCGACCCGCGCACCCAATCACTCATCGTCACCGCCGGCACAAATATGCTTGAGCAGATTGACCAGGTCGTGAATGAGCTGGACGGTAGCGATGCGCGGAAGGTGAAACCTTTTTACATCTCGCTGCAAAATGCCGATCCCGCCGATGTGCTGCCCATCCTGCAAGGCCTTTTCCCGCCGATGAGCGGCATGAACATTCCCAACAGCGCAACTTCCATGCAGCAGAATTTTCTCGCCAATCGCGCTTATCAGCAGCTTCAAAACCAGAACAATCAAAATTCCACAAGCGGCTTTGGAAGCATGGGTGTTGGCACCGGACGTGGTCTTTAAATCTCGAAGTTTATTTCCCAATCATGATATGAACTCTAAAAAAACATTTTTCAGCCGGTTGACACTCCTCGCCGCAATTTTGGCCGGCGTCGTCATCGTTCCGGCAATCGACGCGCAAGTGCGTACGGGTGGAGGACCCGGCGGCGGAGGCGGCGGTGGTTTCGGCGGCTTCGGTGGTAACAATGCAACTCGCAGCACGACTTCCAGCACGGCTTCCACCACTAGCACCACTAGCACCACGACCCGTGAATATCCCAACAGCACCTTGCCGGGCGAAGCCTCGTTCCAGATGGATCCTGAAACGCACGGCATCGTCGGCATGGCGGACGCCGCGACGCTGGCGCAAATCTACAGCGTCATCTCCAACCTGGACCGTCCCAAGCCACAAGCGCTCATCAAGGTGGTGTTTTTGGAAGTGCAACACGACAACGCTCTCGACGTCGGCGTCGAAGGCCAGTTCAAGACCCGGCAATATAACATCCCGGGCGTCACCAATTCTGTTCTCTCCAGCTTCTTCGGTCTTTCCGGGTTGAACGCCAATGGCACGGGCCAAACTATCGGCCAGACCACGATGCCGTTCGGCGCCGCCGGCTATTCCATGATGGCGAAAGACTTTGATGTCACGCTCCGCGCCATCGCTTCGGCGGACAAGGTCGAAGTCCTTTCGCGCCCGTCCATCATGGTGCGCAACAATCAACCCGCGACCATCCAGGTCGGCCAGTCCGTTCCGCTTATCAACGGCGTGAGTTATCCGACGATTGGCAGCGGACCGGTCAGCAGCGTGACTTACCAACCGGTCGGCATCATCCTGCAGGTGACGCCGTTCATCTCGAAGGACGGGCTGGTCGAAATGATCGTGTCGCCGCAGATTTCCGACATCTCCAGCCAGCAGGTGCAGATCGCCTCGAACGTTTTCGCGCCCGTGCTCGACATGCGCACCGCCAGCACGGTGGTGGTTACGCCCGACGGGCAAACCGTCGTCATCGGCGGTTTGATGGAAAATGACAAGACGGTGATTGACAGCAAAGTGCCGGTGCTGGGCGACATTCCGCTTTTGGGCGCATTGTTCAAGCACAAGCAACAGGCGCTCACCAAGAAGGAACTGTTGATCTTCCTTACCCCGCACATCATCAACTTGCCGACGCAGCTTGCCGCTGCCACGCAGCGCGAGGACAAGGCCGCCGAACTTTCGCACAAGGATTTCGGCGAAGAGGAACTCAACAAGTTCTTTGACCGCTTGCCCGTAAAACCGAACACGACGACATCAACGTCTGGCACAGCAGGATCGCGGAAATGACGCGGCCGATTGATTAGTTACAATGTTACATGGTTACAAAGTTACAATGTGCCGGCAGAACGAAAGAGCAACGACGCATGCATGTAACGATGTAACGATGTAACCTTTTTTAAATTTTGTGACCTTGTAACGAAGCCCCAACTCAGGCAACCATTAGCTGGATGATAAAACATCATCACAAACAGGCATGTTGACACGGCGCAGTTGGCTGGTTTACGGCGTTCTGCTCGCCATCTGGCTTCTGCTGATTGGCTGGCAGACGGCTGAGCACTTGCGCGTGCGCCGGACCGCCCGCGCCTCGTTGGTTCACCGCGCCAAGGACATCTCGGAAACCGTCGCGCTCATCATGCGTTCGCAACGGCTTTTCAGTTCCACGGAACGCATCGAATCCATCCTTAATGAACTCGTCAAGCAAGGCGAAATCCAATCCATTTCTCTGCTGAATGCAACCAATGGGAGCCTGGCTTCCGCCGGACCCAAGATCGAACTTCCCCCCGGCGGCCTCGTTGACAACGAATATTGGAACCAAAATGAAAAGACTTTGACGCTCGTCAACCCGGTGGATTTGGGAACGACCAACATCATCATTCCGCGGAGCGAATTCGGCACCAATCGCCCCCCACCGCGCGAGGAACGCCCTCCTGAACCGGCGTCGTCCGAAAATACCAACATCGCCAGCGCTTCCAATACGCTGGTGCGCGCGTCCTCTGACCCGGGCCCGCCGCCCGGCAATTTTACCAATGGCCGTCCACGCCGTCCACGACTGAGTCCGGAAGAACTCAAGGCCTTGCGCGAAACCAAAGGAACGCATGGATTCGTCATGGTCATATCCGCCGAAGCGCTCGCCGACACGGTTCGCCGCGATCTTTGGTTGCGCGCGTTCATCAGCCTTCTCGCCACGATTTCCGTCGCCGGATACGGCCTAGCCTGGAGCAATGTCTCAAAAACTTCCGAACTGCAGATCCGCCTGGTTCGCGCCAGCGAATTGAACACGCACTTGCGCGACTTGAACCTGGCCGCAGCCGGTCTTGCGCACGAGACACGCAACCCCCTCAATATCGTTCGCGGCCTTGCCCAAATGATTTCCAAGCAGGAGGACGCCTCGCCGGAAATCCGTCTCAAGTCGAAGGAAATCATCCACGAGACAGACCGCGTGGCGTCGCAATTGAACGAGTTCATCAATTACTCGCGCCCGCGCGAAGTCCGGCGCGTGGCCACGCGGCTCAATTCCACCGTCAGCGAAGTCATCCGCGCGCTCAATTACGACATCGAGGAAAAGAAGGTGCGCGTGGAAAATCAGTGCGAAGATTTGGTCGTGGAGGCGGACGAACAGCTTTTGCGCCAGGCGCTGTTCAATCTCGTGATGAACGCCATCCAGGCCATCAAGCCCAATGGCGAAATCATCATTCGCGGTGGACGGCAGGGCGGTTCACCCGAGGCTTTCGTGGAGATTTGCGACAACGGCCCCGGCGTCGCGCCCGAGCATCGCGCTGAGATTTTCAAGCCTTACTTCACCATGCACGAGGAAGGAACCGGTTTGGGTTTGGCCGTCGTGCAACAGATTGTCCTCGCCCACGGCTGGGAAATCCAATGCCTGCCCAACCAGCCCACCGGCGCCTGCTTCCGCATCACCCACCTCAAAGTTGTGGCGAAGGGCTGATTGCGTAGCGCCGGCTTTCAAGCATGCAGGTCAGGCGACTTTCCAGTCGCCTGACCAGAGGTGGTAGCTTCTTTGCTATTGGCCGCAACCGCTCTGATGAATCTGAACGTTGCCCGTGGTGAGCAGGTCCAGGTTGTTAGGACCGCTGCCGATCTGGAATACCAACTTGCCGGTGAGATCCACGACTTTGATATAGAGCCCGTCGGCATTGGCCCCACTGTCCTTGGCATCTCTAAACGTGCCGACGAATGTGACCGGCGTCTTTTTC
>DASRBR010000740.1:0-2579 GCA_035653495.1 Verrucomicrobiia bacterium | reverse complement strand
GGCCGCAATCGCGATACCCAACGTTGTGCATGCCCGCAACACCGCGCAGCAAAATGCCTGCATTAACAATCTGCGCCAGATCGACAGCGCCAAGCAAAGTTGGGCACTCGAAAACAAGGTTGCAGCCAGTGCCATCCCGACACCCGACGTCCTCCAACCTTATATGGGACGCGGTGCCGGCCAGTTGCCGACCTGCCCTTCGGACAGTTCGGACAGTTTCAGCACCAGTTATAGCATCAATGGCTTGGGGTCTCCGCCCTTATGCCTGATCAACTCCAATCACGTGTTCAATTGAAGCCTGCCTTTTTAAATGGCGTTACGTCTATGAACGATGATTCAAAATTACCGGCAACAACCAGGTTGGCTGCGCCACAAGGAGAGCAACTGCGCGAAAACACAAGCGAAGCCATTCATCGGATCCAGGAAGCTTTTGACAAAATGAAAGTTACTTTGGTTTTGTTGGAAGCAGCCAAATTGCGAAACCTGCAACAGAAACCCAAATAGGTTGACAAGCGCGACTGCGGCAGGGATGGGACTGCAAAATCCAAAAAAATGGAATCGGGCTCAGCCGTAAATGGTTACCGCCCTGATGTTTGTCATCAATTTCCTGCAGAACCTTGGTTCTGAACCACCTTGACATTTCTCACTTTTGCGGCATTTTTTCTAACCCATGTCACTCAAACCCATACTGGTTGCGGAAGACAATGCGGATGATATTGCTGCGATCAAGCGAACATTTCGGAAATTGCACGTAAAAAATCCGATTCTGAGCGTTGCAAGCGGTAAGGAAGCGATTCGCTATCTCAAGGGTGACGGGGCATATTCAAACCGCAAAAACTATCCGCTGCCCGCTTTGCTTTTGCTTGACCTGCTGATGACCAGTGGGGACGGCCTGCATGTCATGTCCTGGGTGAACACCCAGCCAAAACCCGATTTTCCCATTGTGATTCTCACGGGGTTGAAGGATTTGAAGGAAATGCGAACAGCCTACCAACTTGGGGCACAGTCCTTCCTGATGAAACCTTTGGACGACCGGGACCTTTTGCCATTGCTTGCCACAATAAAAGGCATTGAAATTCGAGAATAGAAGATATCAACAAGCCTGACGCCGTTTGGTATCATTTAATCGCAGGGAAGATAAACTTTTCCGAAAGTTCGCATGGTAATCTGGTGCCATGACTGATGAAAAGGTCAAGCCAGCGAAATGAAAATGCGATGGATGCCTTGTGGTTTGTTTTTCTGCGTGATGATCAGTTGCGCCCTTGTTTGCGCTCAAGCCGCATCCCAAAGCCGCACATCTGACTCGTATCCTTCCGATTATTTTCATCCCGGCACGCTGGCGTATCATCTTTCGACCAACGCGTTGGGTTTTGCGCGGGGTCATGCGGCCGGTTCCGATGACATGCGGATGTTCTCGAACTGGCATTATGCCGAATATACCCGCACCAACCTGGCGCTGCTCACCAACGCCGTTTGGTCCACCCGCTTTTGGCTGCACGGTGTCCGCGGGTTAAGCGCCATCTCGCTCGGATACAGTAACGGAATGGGCGGGCAAAGCCTCGTGACCATGGTCTCTCCCCGGCATTACCTGTTCGCCGCGCACCAGCATCCCGAAGGTTTTCTGGTCGCGTTCCTGGACACCAACAACATCATTTACTGGCGGAAAACATTGCAAAGGCTCGATCTGGGCAACGACACCGCGGTTGGCATCCTGAACGCCGACCTTCCGCCGTCAGTCGGTTTCATGCCGGTGGTTCCGGCCGATTTGACCAGCTACCTGCCCGCGAATCGCGCGACGTTCGTCCAAGGGATTGGCATGAATCAAGACATGGTCATGTTCGGCCAGCCGATGAGCTTTGGTTACCCGCCGTATGTCGCGTGGGACCGCACCCGGCCCGTGCCGTTCGGTCTGGGAACCAACTGGAACGTGGCGCTTCGCGGCGGCGATTCATCCAACCCGGCCATGCTGCTCATCGGCGACCAGCTCGTGATGGTGTCGCATAATTTTGCGATCAGCGCCGGGCCCGATTACGCCCTGCAAATCGAGGGCATCAACCGGGCCATGCACACGCTCTCCACTCACAACCGCGCCGGCTCGGATTATCAACTCACCATCTTCTCGCTGACCAATTGGCCGAAGTTGAGGTGAGTGCCAGACACGAATTTCACGAATTCGCACGAATAGAAATGTGTTAGTGAAAATTCGTGGATTTGTGTCTTCAGGCTCTGTGCGTTCAAGGCCTGAAAGGCCGGCATGTGAGAGCCCAGGGCAAGCGCAGCGCCGCCCTGGGTATAAGTCGCAAACAAATCAAGCCCTGAAAGGGCGCAACAATCCTCCTTCAAATCCAATTTGTTACGCCTCTTCAGGGCTTACGATTTCTCCCGTCTGTGACCCGGGCCTCCGCTCGCGTTGCGCGCTCCAGCCCAGGCTGTCATATTGCGGGCTTACAGCCCTGCTGGAAAATGTGTTTTCGTGAAAATTCGTGTAATTCGTGTCTTCAGTTCCTCGCAGAAAAACGCCTCTTTTTTCGTGTAGGAAAAATAGTTTTTTTCATCCTTCAAAAACACCGCTTTTTTTG
>DASRBR010000739.1:0-4238 GCA_035653495.1 Verrucomicrobiia bacterium | reverse complement strand
GGAAGAATCGGCGCGATGCGGCCTGATGCCATCGCATTGTAAAGCAGGTCGAGTTCTTTGAAAAAGATTGCGAGCGACCATCCATCCGAGATGATGTGGTGCATCACCACCAGGAAGACATGCTCCCGCTCGCTCAATTTCACGAGGGTGCAACGCACCAGCGGACCGTGGGCGAGATCAAATGGCCGCCGCGCTTCTTTTTCAACGGCCTTGCGCGCCTGGGACTCGCGTTCAGACGCCGGGAACGTCTCGCAATTCACCACGGAAATCTTGGCCTGTGCCGCAGGCGCAATGATCTGGGTCAATTTGCCTTCAGCAAAACTGATCGTCGTGCGCAACGCTTCATGCCGCGCCACGATGCGGTTCAGGCTCGTTTGCAACGCGTTCAAATCAAGCGGCCCATGCAGGCGCACGGCAGCCGGAACATTGTAGGCATGGCTGCCAGGTTCCAAGCGATCGATGAACCACAACCGGCCCTGCGTGAACGACAGCGGCGGCTTTTCTTTTTTCGAAAAGCGTTTCAATGGCGGCGCTGCCGAGGGACCTTCCGCCCAGCGGTGCGTGGAAATTCCGGCCGCCAAGTCGGAAATGGTCGGCGCTTCGAACAAACAGGACACTGGCAGTTCCACCTGCAACGTTTCCCGTATCCGCGAAATCACCCGCGCGGCTGACAACGAATTTCCGCCGAGCTCGAAGAAACTGTCTTTTGTCCCGACACCCTTGACATGCAACACCTCGCTCCAGATGGCGACCATTTTTGCCTCGGTTTCATTCGCAGCCGAAACATATTCCCCGCCCAATTGCGGACGGTTATCGTCCGGCGCGGGCAGCGCAAGGCGGTTGACTTTTCCACTCGGCGTCAACGGCAATGCATCCAGAAAAACGAAGGCCGACGGGACCATGTAATCGGGCAGTTTATTCAGGATAGCGCGCCGCAATTCACTGACACCCAGGGCATGATCGGGCTGGCGCACGACATATCCGACAAGCCGCCGTTGGCCGGGAACATCTTCGCGCGCGGTAACGGCGCATTCCCGCACGCCGGGATGCTTGCCCAACACCGCTTCGATTTCGCTCAACTCGATCCGGTACCCGCGGATTTTTACCTGATGATCAACGCGGCCGAGAAATTCGATGTTGCCGTCAGCCAACAGCCGCGCTAAATCGCCGGTTTTGTACATCCTCGCGCCCGGTTCAGCGCTGAAAGGATTTTTGACGAAACGTTCCGCGGTCAAATCGGGGCGATGGAGATAACCGCGCGCAAGGCAATCGCCGGCGATATACAATTCCCCCGGCTCGCCCTGTGGCACAGGCTTCAATTTTTCGTCCAGCAGATGGATTTGCGTGTTGGCAATGGCCTTGCCGATGGATGGCAGGGCGGGCCACGTTGCGGGCGCTCCATTCAATGTATATGCGGTGACAACGTGACTTTCTGACGGCCCGTAATGATTGTGCAACGTGCATCCCGGCAGCGCTTCAAAGAAGGCACTGATTTTATTCGTGACGCGAAGCTGTTCGCCCGCCGTGATGACCTCCTTCAAATTCAATGAACGGAGTTCCTCGGCGCTGACGGACTCGGAAAGGTGATTCAACGCAATGAACGGCAGGAACAGCCGTTTCACATTTTCTTCGGCCAGCAAACGAGCCAGTTGTTGCGGATCGTGCCGCACTTCCTCGGTGATGAGGACGAGTTCGCCGCCGCTGCACCACGTCGAAAAAATTTCCTGGAAGGAAACATCGAAACTTACCGACGCGAACTGTAATGTGCGGTCGCCCTTGCCCATCGCTGAATTCTTAAGCTGCCACCAAAGCAGATTGACCAACGGGCGATGTTCCATGGCGACCCCCTTGGGCTGCCCCGTGGAACCCGACGTGTAAATCACATAGGCCAGGTTGTCCGGCCGCGCGCGCGATGAAGGATTGGTCTCCTTTAAGCCGGGCGGCAGTGGTTCGTCCATGAGCACCACACGCACGTTTTCTGTTGGCAGCGTTGATGCAAATTGCTGTTGCGTGAGTAAAATTGGCGCGCGGGAATTTTCCAGCATTTTCGACAGCCGCTCCCGTGGATACGACGGGTCCAATGGCACATACGCGCCGCCAGCCTTGAGAATAGCGAGCAAGCCGATGACCAGGTCCGCAGACCGTTCGAGGCTGATGCCCACGGGCACATCCGGCCCGACGCCTAATGATTCAAGGTGATGGGCGAGTTGATTGGCCCGCCGGTTGACTTCCGCGTAGGTGAAACGGTCCGTTCCGACCAGTAATGCGGGCGCGTCCGGCGTTCGCCGGACCTGCTCCTCGAAAAGCTGGTGCACGCAAAGTTCGCGGGGATACTCGGCGGGGATTTCGGCTTTCGTGAAAACTTTTTCGGAAACAATCGTTTTCGTTTTTCCCTGCGCCGCGGAAACCATTTCGCCGGCGCCATCGGGTGATTGGAGTCTCCGCAGGCAATCCTTCAACTTCGCCGTCAAAACACGGACGTGCGGCTCTTCCAAAATGCTCTCGTGCTCTCCTGAAACCAGATGCACTTCCACTTCACCTGCCAATTCCGCCCAGCCGCAATTGCCGTCGAACGAACAAAACATCGGGTGTCCCCGGCTGCGGAACAAAGTCAATTTACCGGCGTAAGGCTTGGGAATGTATTGGATCAAGGCGCCGATATGGGCTTCCCAAAGTTTGCGCTGGTCGCGCGTGAAGGAAGAAAAGTCCACCACCTCCTCGGCGCTGAATTGATACGAGCCGCCCAGCGGCATCTTGAGCATCCGGCTCATTTTGAGGCGCGCTTGCTGGGCCTTCCAGCGGAGGAATTGTCTTCTTTGCTGCGGGTCCCAACGCATCGCGCGCACGAACAAAAGGCCCAGATTGTGGGCAAATTTGAAAAGCGACAGCGGCGACCAACGGAAGCGCCAGTAGCTGGAATTGGGTGGCGCAGAATTCAGCATCGCGAGCATCGCAACCTTTTCGCCGGCCGTTTCGAGCTGTCGCGCCATTTCGTAGGCGACGATGCCACCAAAACAATATCCTCCCAAATGATACGGTCCTTTCGGCTGCAACGCGCGAATATCGGCAACATATTGCGCCGCCATCTCCTCTAATGTCGAAAATTCCTCCTGCCCATCCATCGCGCGCGACTTTAGCACATACACCGGCTGGTCGGGACCCACGTTGCGGGCAAGGTTTGTGTATCCCCAAAACATTCCGCCACCGACACCGTGCACGAAAAACAGCGGCGGCTTGGCGCCGCTCGATTGAATGGCCACCACCGACGAGCCAACGGTGCCGACCGGCTCTGCGCGCAAATAATCCGCCATCTGCGATACAGTCTGCGCCTGGAACACCATCGAAAGCGGAAATTTCCGGCCAAATTTCTTTTCCAATCGCGCCACCAGCCGCACAGCCAACAGCGAGTGGCCGCCCAGTTCGAAAAATTTCTCATCCATGCCGATCGGGCTGACCCCGAGCACCGATTCCCAAATGGCCGTCAATTCCAATTCCAAAGAATCCTTGGGCGGAGAAAGTTTTTTATCAGGTGCAGATGGCGTTTGCTGCACCGCGGGGAGAGCGCGACGATCCACCTTGCCATTGACGTTCAGCGGCAGACGCTCCATCGGGATGAATTTTGTTGGCACCATGTAATCCGGAAGTTTGGTTTGCAAAAACTCGCGAAGCTCAGCCGCTGTCGGTCCGGGTTGTTTGGCTGAAACAACGTAAGCGGCGAGCGCCTTTTCATTCGCGTCCTGCACAGTGACAACGACGCATTCGCGAATGTTTGGATGCGCGTTTAATGCCGCTTCAATTTCACCGGGTTCAATCCGAAACCCGCGAATCTTCACCTGCCCGTCGGCCCGTCCCAAAAATTCAATGTTTCCATCCGGCAAATAGCGCGCAAGGTCGCCTGTCTTGTAAAGCAGCGCTCCGGGCGTAAATGGATCGGGGACAAATCTCTCAGCGGTCAATTGCGGCTGGTTGATATAACCGCTCGCGAGGCCATCTCCTCCAGCATACAACTCACCAGCGACGCCGATTGGCACGGGCTGCATATGCGAATCGAGAATATAACATTGCGTGTTGGAAATGGGCCGCCCGATGGGAGCGGGGCGGTCGCCGGTAAAGTCCGGCGGGATGGGATAAAACGTCGTGAAGGTCGTGTTTTCGGTCGGACCATAAACGTTGCTGAGCCTGCCAGGTCCCAACAAGCTCAATGCTTTTTTTGCATGAGACAGCGAAAGCACTTCGCC
>DASRBR010000738.1:0-6892 GCA_035653495.1 Verrucomicrobiia bacterium | reverse complement strand
GGCGGGCGGAGAATGTTGCGCGTGGTTTGAAGCCGAACGGTCATCCATATAGGCGCGGGCAGTTGTCGAGGGTTGAGGCGGCTTACCGCGAATTCAGAAAGACGGTCACTGCAATGAGCGGAGAATTGAATCATTACGTGTTCTCGGAATGAGCGCTACCCCCCCCCCACGATGCGATGCGTAGGAAAACGAAGCTGCTTGGAAAATTCCAAGACGGGAACGCGCCGGTCAAATGCTGGTTGCGGGTGCGTGAACGTGAAATTTGTTTCAGGGTGAAGGGCTCGCGGCGCGTCATCGTGACGACGCTGCGGGATGTTTACGACAGTGTGACGGGACAAATCAAGATGCCGTTTGTATGACGACTCACGAAAAAATGGTGCAAGCTTACCGGAATTTTTTGCGGTCTTTCAACCGAGATTGCGCCGGTAAAAGAGTGAACCATGGGCTGCGGCGTCGAACGCTGTATTGGATGAACACCTGCAATCGGCTGTGCAAGAAATGGATCGAAAAATGAGCGAAACCACAAAAATTCAATGGGCTGACCATACGGGCTCACCGTGGTATGTCTGCACGGAAGTCAATGAGGATTGCGCGGACTGCTATGCGAAGGCGTTAAGCAAGGGCAGGATGCGCAACATCACTGGTGGCAATTGGGGCAAAGGCGCTCCGCGTGTTCGGGCGAAGGCGTTTTGGACGGACGCGCTCAAGTGGAACAAAAATCCGTGGGTTTGCGATCTATGCGGCAAGTCGTATCCGATGCGAGGTATGCACCCGGATTGCGACGGTGAAGATCGCCAGATGCATCGAGCCAGGATGTTTCCTTCGCTGTGCGACTGGCTGGATGAGGAAGCGCCGATTGAGTGGCTGGCGGATTTTCTCAAGGTGGTTGAAGCGACACAAAATCTCATCTGGATGTTACTGACGAAGCGGCCTGAATTATGGCGAGAGCGATTGGAGGCTGTGAGCGAATTTTGCTCCGGCAAGCCGGAATATCTTTATGCGGGACTGATGGTTGATTTGTGGCTGGCGAACGAACCGCAAGCGCCACAAAACGTTTGGATATTTGTCAGCGCGGGCAATCAGAAAAACGCGGACGTGATGATTCCACGACTGGTGGAGATTCCTGCCGTGATTCATGGTGTCAGCGCAGAGCCGTTGATTGGGCCGATTGATTTCGAAAGCGTCGGCCCGAACAGTCGAACGGGAGGCGGCAAAAATGGCTGCACCGGAGGGTTCGTTTTCAATTCCTTGACCGGCGAAGCGCCGTATTACCGCGAGAGCGATGGCGAACCATGCATCCGCTACCTGGACTCGGTTGACATGGTGATCTTCGGAGGGGAATCCACGCAGGGGAAACCAGCGCGGGCTTGCAACATTGAGGATATCCGAAGCGGTGTTCAACAATGCCGAGAATGCGACGTGAAAGCCTATGTGAAGCAAATGGGCAGCAACGCGCAGATCGGAGGCATACGCGTTCCTTTCAAGGACAAAAAAGGCGGCGACATGGAGGAATGGCCGAAAGATTTGCGTGTGCGCGAATGGCCGGAGGGTGCTTACCAATGATGCTCGAAGTTGAATGCCATAAGTGCAGGAACAAGTTTCAAATGGACTATGTGTCAAACGAGTTCATTTCAGAACGGTTCATTCGCTCCATGGCGATCTGTGACCAGTGCGCTGGCATCGGCAGACGCCAACAAATAACTCCGCAACTGCCCCTCAAACTAAAGGAAGCGCGGTTGCCGTATAACGATTGAACAAAACAATTTCCCGGCGTCAATGACGATGCCGGAAAATCAACATAAACCAAAACTGGAAAGGATAGTTATGCACTTCAAGAATGGCAGAGCAGCGAAAAGCGGTGACCCGGTGATAGGTAAAAATTGGAATGGCGAGGTGTTCGCTGGACACATCGTTGATTTGAATCCAAGCACTTCCTCCTGCAATGTGACGGTTACGCGGGCGTTCGGGCCCGACCTGCAATGCATGAGCGTCGGCTCGATGTATCACGCAGAGGACGGTTTCAACGCTTTGGAGACTCCGCCAGCGTTCACACCGCCCCCTCCGCCAGCGTTTGTTCCGCCTCCCCCTCCTTCAACCGACCAGGTTTCACCATTGCCACAAGCAGCGGAGCAAGCTGACGCTGACCCCGCGCAGGTTGCGAGCAATTAAGACGAATTTCCGGCGTGGTTGTGACGCCGGGAAGTTGGGTCGAATCAAACCAACGGGGAGCGTAGTTGGCAGACTGCGCTCCCCAATCCAAAAACAAGTTTATGGATTGCATCAAAGTCAATGGCAAATGGGTTCCGCGCCGATTGCCGAATCCCGTCCTGAATGCCGACCAAGCGAAGGAGATTTATCAGCGCGTGATCGCGCAGGTTTCGGATGAAATCTGGAAACGGAGCGGAGGCAGGGATGAATGGAGGAAAAAGAGTTTTATCTATGACGACAAACGATAATTCGACATCGGGCGAGCCAGACAAGGTTGGTCTTGTGGCATTGTTCAAACAAGACCTGACTCCGCTTTGCTTCATGGGATTGTGTCTCGAACTATTGCGAATGCAGCGGCACGTCGATGACCGACTTGAGCAAATGGGTGTTACGCCATCGCCCGGTGATCTCACCAAATACAACCTGATTTTTCTCGTGTTCCGCGCCTACGGATTGGAAGCGACCTTTCTGAAAGCGGTTCCCGTGCTGTTGCAGGACTGGGAGAGACACAAAAAGAGCGGCGCTCGGGACATCGATTTTTTGAACACCCTGAACGCAAAGCTCACCGCATGGCGAGCGGCTGTGAGTCAGGCGACACACAACAACTGATGCCCGACAAGAGTGACAAATACCCCTGGATGCAGTTTTACGTTGCCGATTGGCTGCGTGACACGGCTCCGTGCGCCCCGGCGACGCGTGGTGTTTGGATTGATGCTTTGTGTGCGATGCATGCCCGGAATCGGTGCGGTCATTTGCGCGGCACATACGATCAATTGGCGCGTGAACTGCATTGCAGCCGGTTGGAAGTCGAGTTTGCCGTTGCAGAATTGGAGTCAATGGACATTGCGGACGTGAAACTCGAAACAGACGCCGCAGGTAACGTGATTGTAACGCTAATTAACCGCAGAATGAAACGTGAGTTTAACGAGCGTGAATCCATAAGGTTACGCGTGAACAACCATCGCCGTAACGGAGACAGTAACGCAAATGTAACGCCGACTGTAACGCCAGTTCGCGAGTCCAGTAACAGCGATGTAACAGCATATAATCAGAATCAGAATCAGAATCAAAGGGGGGAAAGGGAAAAATCAGAGTCAAATCCCCCCCATTCTTTTGGGTCTGAAAAGCCATTAAGCGCGAGTTAGCGTATCACGAGGGAAAAGGAACTTGTCCGGGTAGAGCAGGCATTGTCGAACCTAAAATCGTGGGTGGACGGCGGCAACAAGTTGACGGACGCGGAGCGAGCAAAACGAGCCAGCTTGAAAGAGCGGCGCATTGAAATTTTGGAAATTCTCGGAATGAAAGCCTGACTGCATGAGCGAAGAGCTTAACGAACAATTCGAAGGCCATGGCCACGCGGATTTTGACTGGGATGAATTGTCGCGTCGGCTTGGAGAGGCCACGGACAACGATCTTGAGGACGTTGATTTTGTGCGCATCCGTAAAGCAATTCTCACGTTGTTGGAATGGATGATTGAGCCGGTTGTTTCGAAACGGAAACGCAAGCGGCCAGCATTCGTGATCTCCCGTCGCGCCGTCGCATTGGCCTGGGTAATGTGCCCGGAGTTGTTTTCGACGCAGAACAAAACGAGTTCATTGTCGGATGTTGCGCGGGCGCTCAAGTTGCACAAGGCGGTGTTGAGCGAGGAAACATCGGCATTTTCGAAGCAGTTCAAATTTAGAAACCAGTTCCAAATCGGGCATGGTTGGAACTTCAAAAAGAAACCAAAAAAATGAGCACAACGACGAAGGAAAAAACGAAACGGTTGAACGTCACTGCTGATCAATCGGCGGAATTGAACAAGCTGGCGCGTGAGATTCGGCAGCTTTATACTAATACGAACGCGCTCGTCCGGTCGGCAAAGGAAAAAGGTCGCGCTGCGATTGCAGAAGCGATTCTTTGCGGGCAAAAGTTGAATGACGCCAAGAAAATTGTCGGCCACGGCGGTTTTTTGAAATGGCTGAAAAAGACTTGTAAGGATGTAACGGAACGCACGGCGCAGAAATACATGCGGCTGGCAAATACGAACCATAGTTCGGATTTGAACAAATACGATTCGTTACGTCAGGCGTATATCGGTGTTGGAATCATCGATGACAGCGAGCCGACCACGGAACCGCGCAGTGAGCCAAAGCCCGCAGATAGCTCCAACACGGAGACTCCCATGACGACAAATGGAGAGCCCGCGCCGGTAGCGCCGCGAAGTGGTTTTCTCCAGCCAGTCAATGTAGGTCGTGTTGCGAAGGACACAGGCGCGGAACGGGTGCGGCGCATTCGCCAGATGACGGTTGCGCTCGAAACGGAGTTGAAGGCGCTTCCCAAAGCCCATCACGCAGAGGCACGGCGCATCGTGGCAAAGCTTGTGGCGTTCGTTGGTGACAAGGTGAAGTCCAAGACCAAGTGACGAATCACGACCCCGCAAGCGGCGCGGGCAATCAATTTCTATCGGGCGGGGTGGCGCAAGGAATCTTTTTTTGACCCACCGCTGCGGGGGTTTGTTGTCATGGCGTCGTTCAAACCGAAACTAGCGAATTTTGAAAGTCACACTTTTGGAGTTGAACTATGGCGATAAAAAATCCCCGCTCCGGTCAATTCCAGAGCGGGGATTGTATTTGCTGACGTTGCTTCTTAGGCGTGTGACTACTTCTGTTTCGGTCGCACGGTGATCGACAACAGGTGCGGTTGATAACACCGCAACTTGGCGAGTAGGACTTGAAGTGCCTGGGCTTTGGTTGGAACATCGATAAAGCTGCCGTCATCGATGTCGTCAAGGTGAACGCGGAAACCCGTTTTGGAACGTATGCGTTCGGTGATCTTGATGCGCACCTTGCGAGCGGCGAGTTTTCGGATGCGTCGCTCGATGCTCATGATTTTTCCTTTGGTTCGAATGGACGGTTGACGGAACCATTGATTGACTTTTCAGTGACCAAACGACCTTGGTTAAATCCGACCGGGAAACGAAATTGCGGGTCGGTGCTACACCAAAGGTGATATTGGTTCGCTGCGTCAATGCGGCGCGATTCGGCGGGGTAAAGTTCAACGGCTTCACATTCCTCGCCGACGAGTTGGTTTTTGATTTCCTGTAGATCGCGCCAGTCATGGATGCACTGACGGTCTATGCGTTTGATGGACAGGTGAAGCGTTCTCTCGCTCGGCCTGCGAACCGCGACTTGGTAAACATCGTTCTTGAACACAACTTCGCTACCCATGTCGCGGACGTAATCGGCGATAAGCTTCTCTGCCTCGACGGAGTCTTTGGCCGGGAAGGTGTCGCGGATTTCTTCGTCGCCCGCTTCCCATGAAGCAACAAGATTTGCGGCCAATGCCGCGAGTTGCTCTGGGTCGTAATGCGCTTCTTCAAGTGGGTTCATGCCGCCTCCTTTCGTTCAATCCATGTGATGCGCTTTTCTCCCATTGCTTGCAGGTAAATGTTATCATCGGGAAACAACACACACCTGTAATTGGAGCATTTCAAGATGCCCATGCGGTCTGCGTTTACATTGGGAATGCTCACGATTTCTGTAGCGTCTTTCGGTAGCGAGCGAGTGGAATATGACCTGCCCAATGCTATGAACGGACAGACCTTCGCAGAGAACTCCGCGCATTCCTCGTGCATCGCCATGTCGAAGAAGAACCCGGACGCCATCGATTTTTCTCCACCGATGAAACAGATCGTTTCTCCAAGCGGCTTGCCGCAAACTCCGCAGCATCGTTCACATACAATGCGTTCCCATTTCGCAATGTCAGTCACGCGAAAATCAGGGACGCCGTTTTCGGCGATGAACACAGTTGCCGGAATGGGCATTCCGTTGTGAGTTGGCAAATGCGCCAGAAACGGAGGGATTGGAATATTTTTCATGCCGCCTCCGCGTCTAGGATTGATTGTGTGTCCAACAGCGCGGCGCGGACGTTGCCGCCGCAACCGACTGCGATTTGATCGGCGTGTCGCTTGCCAACGTGCCATCGCTTAAGCAACCGCGTGATGTCGTCGCTGTCGGGCGCGGTGACCTTGAATTGCTGCAAACGGGTTTGAAACCGTTCGGCGAGTTGGCGCAAGTCAAGGTTGCTCGTGCCGACGAATGCGATGCTGTTGGGCATCCGGTCAAGGTAGGAGAGCAACAAGTCTTGCGCGGACTGCGGGCAGGTGTCGAGTTCGTCAACGATTTTGACACTCCATTTGCCGAACACAGGAAGGAAGCGTTCGCTTTCCTGCCAGCGGCGAATGACATCAAGGTTCACGTTTCGCCCGTTGGTGAACTCGATTTGAACGGGATGGCTCACAAGGAGCGCGGCGAACATTTCAGCCAGCTTCGTTTTGCCGACGCCAGGCGGACCGTAAAGGAGAAGTTTGGCGTTGGTGTCGTGTGTCTTTAAAAGACGTTGCGCCTTGCCCTGCAAGATGCGGGCGATGGCGTGAGCGCCGCCGATAAAATCGGCTGGACTTTTGGGAACGTATTGTTCAGGTTGTATGTGCGTTTTCATTGTCTCAGGTTATGACTGTGTGAACGCTCATGCCCCCGGATGCACTTACCAATGGACATCCGGGGTGCTTTGCGTTAACGGGTTATTTCTTTTTTCCTTTCACTGCTGCGACGGCATCGACGCGGCCAGCTTCGACGGGTTTGCCGTCAAGCTTGGATTGCAATTCGAGCATTCGAGCGGTGAGACTTTTGATCTGCGATT
>DASRBR010000737.1:0-5637 GCA_035653495.1 Verrucomicrobiia bacterium | reverse complement strand
AGGCTTTCCAGCCTGCTTGGCGAAGTTTCCGCTTGGCCGACAGGAATGTCGGCGATACAGCAGGCAGGAATGCCTGCGCTACCCCGACCAAAGGCTTTTCGGTGTCGTGAATCTCACGTTGGGCAGTCGAGATTCCGCGCTTCACAGATGCCTCTTCAAATTTTTCCCCGGTAGCTGCAACAAGCCGCAACAAGCTGCAACCAGGTGCAACACCCCGCAACCAAACGCGTGAAAATCCCGCGCTGACCCGTCCGAAGCACCGAAGATCGCAGCAGGATGCCAAGGGGTCGCGATAGCGTCTTGGACTGCGGTAGTCCTCTACCGCTTTCGAACCGCGAATACGCCAAACGCATTTTACAAGATCATAAGTCCCATCCTCAAAGCGGCAGAGGACTGCCGCACTCCAAGGCAGGCTTCGCCTGCACCCGAAGCAGCCCACTCGGCGGAGTGGCGCGGTCCTATCCGTCCCATTCGTCCCATTCACCATTCCATTTTCAATGGTCATTGGAACCAGTTTACCACGCGGACTTTCTAAAAATGAAACGTACCGTAGGTTTGACAGCATTTTTTTGAAGTAGCTGAAAACATCAGTTTTCAGCCAATTCGACCAATGTTTATGCGGGTTTGCTGCTTTTGAAAAAAGTGGTGCCTTTTAAGAGTGTGAAAAAAATTGTTTTTCCTACAAAGAAAATGAGCCGTTTTAGAGATGCTCGCTGCGCTCGCAACCCCGGGCTGAGTGACACAACTCGTTCCGAGTTGTTTGCAGACTTTGAAATGCGTCTTGATGTCCCGATGGCGTCTTGGTCTGTAACCCTTGGCGCTTTTGATTGTAGCTGAAAATGTCAGTTTTCAGGTAATTGGAGCGCGGACAGTCCCGCATGCGGGATCCGCGATTCGAACCCTGCGCGGACGAGGCCGTGCGCGCTCCTTTTTGCAAAGGCTTGCCGTGAATTCAACCAGGTCACTTCCAAACATTTTTAGTCACCTGATAAACCGGGTAGATCCAGACGAAATCGTCGGGGCGGCATTCCATCACCGGATAAACCGGATTGTAACTGGTGAGGTTGAAGTGTTTGCCGTCGCTGGACTGATGGAACAGCTTGAAGAAAACGCCCTCGTTCTTAAGCTTGCAAACAACCAGGCAGCCGTTGCGCGGCTCGACGTTCGGCATGAGGATGGCGATATCACCGGCTGTAAATTTCGGCTCCATCGAATCGCCTTCAATCGTGACGGCAAAACAATTTTCATCAAGGCAGGTTGTCGCGGTGTATTCGTGCCAGGACGGATCCAGGTCCGTGTAAGCCTTTAATCCGCCCGCCTGTGCCCAGGCAACGATGGGCACTTCGCGAATGTGGGGCGCCGATTTTTGCGCCGCCTTTCTCGTGGGCCGCGGAGCGGCGGTGTCCGGCTCATTGCCGAGGAGATAATCAATGGTGACGCCCAGTTTTTTGGCGAGTTGGCCCAGTTTTGCCGGCGAGGGCATGTTCAGGTTGCTTTCCCAATTCCCGACGGCGCTCAGCGAAAAACCGGTCACATCGGCCAGTTTTTGCTGTGTTAATCCCAGTCTCTGACGGCTTGATTTCAGACGTTCTGATAATGTTTGTTGTAATTTTGCTTTTTTTGCTTGACTCATAAGTAACCTTTCGATAAAAGTTACCACAGCATGGAGGCTGAACGGCAAAATGCAAGTAGTAAATATCAGGTGCGCTGCCACGCAGCGACCGATGAACTCCACACCCACATTTGAGCTTCCAAGCGCGTTTAAATTCCCACCACTCCAATGACTTGTCTCCCATGAAAATGTTACGTGTCCCATTCGAGCCGCCCAAATCCAACATCATCTGGCCGCGCCGCGAGCCTGCCAAGCCGGCCATGCCGATTCCCATCAAGTTCACGTTCGGTTTCACCGGACGCCATCCGCTGGTGCCGATGCGCGCGGCAGCAATGTTCGTGAACGTCACCATGGGCGAATTGCTGGCGTTGATTGAAGGAGGCGAATTGCGCTGGACGTTTGACATCCGTTCCCGCCATGCGGCGCGGCGCGAAATCAGGATCTTGCGGCAAAGCCTCTTCGAATATGCCGGACTTTGCTCGTTGCCGCGCACCTCTCTTGAGAAGGGACCGGAATTGCGCCAGATTGCGCATTTAATTTTGCCGGAGGAAATCATTGTTCCGGCGAAGACCAGCCCAGGCTGGAAAACCGTGAAGCAACGCGGCAGCGCGCGCAATTTCCAGCATGAGATGCGCATCGTGTCCGCGCGATATTCCGCGTTGAAATTTCCCAAGGAGCCGGTGCTGCGCGCGACGGAAATCGCCGAATGCCTTTCCTGCCAGCCGCAGCACGTAAGCAATCTCATCCATGACAAGGTTTTCAAATTGATCGATTTTCCGCTGGGACCGAAGGCATCGCCGTTCGTGACGCGCGAAAGTGTCATTCAATTTCTTGAGCAACGGAGGCTTTCATGAACTCGCAACCTTCGGCGCACGATGCCGAATACGCTTACTCGCGCGGGGAGGGATTGGAAGCCTCCTGTCCGCAAGTTTTGCTCGCGCTGGCCTGCTTTTTCGTGGCGATGCTTTGGTCGCTCACAGCAGGCGCGTGGATCCGGCTTGGCCGGAGGATTTTTTGTCCTGGGAAAGAATGTGTTCGGCGAGACGCCGAACACGGCACGCCAGAGGCGTGCGCTCCCCAAACCGCCATCCTGGTCCCTTTTCATCCCGAAGGGACAAACGATATTTTCGCGAAAACAACTCGGAACCCGCAATTCGAAACACGCAACTTTTCTCAAATGCAAAACCCAAGCTGATTTTTAATCATCAACCAACCATCACTCACATCATGAACAAAGTTATCCAACTCAAAACGCCCACCGTCAAAACCCGCGCTGAAATGGAATCGCTCATGCGCGAAATCGCCCGGCTCAAGCTCAACGAAAAACTGCTGCTCTCCGGCATGGACGCCGAATTGCAGGCTTTGCGCGACAACTACGAAAGCCGTCTGGCCACGCTCACGCAATTGCTCGCCGAAAAAACCGAGGCCGCTCGCGCCTGGGCTGAGGCCAATCCCGACGAATTTGGCAAGCGGCGTTCCATTTCGTTTGCGCACGGCACCATCGGTTTTCGCACCGGCCCGCCCAAGTTGGCGACATTGCTCAAGCGCAAATGGGACGGCGTGCTTGATGCGTTGGGCGCGAAACGCTGGGGCGCGGCATACATCCGCGTAAAAGAAGAAATCAACAAGGAACAGCTCATCGCCGACGCGGGCGCGGGAATTCTAAGCGTGAAGGAATTGCGCAACATCGGCGTGGAAATCGTGCAGGAAGAAACTTTCTACGTGGAACCCGCGCTGGCCAAGGTTGAATCGCGTGAAATCGCGGCGGTCGCGTAACGCCATTCAGCGTCGCGGGTGGCAAGGGCCCCATTGCCAATTTTGGCTTTCGGATGATGTATAGTACATGGGTCAAAAATTAAAATTGTCCCTTCATAGGAACGTACAATTCGATTCCATGTACACCCTGCCACCCAGTGTTTTCCATCGCTTCGGTTGCAAATCCTATCTGCTTCAAAGCAAGAATAATTCCCACATATATTTGATCATCATTTGTGCTTTCCATCACAATGGGTCTTTGGAAACCATTGGTGATCTCACACGAAATGCTAGCTGTCAAAAAATTGGTACTGTCGGACGACGGGTAAACGATTACCAAGTCAGAGAAGTTAATTTTGCTCCCTACGTACTTATATACCACTCTGGAAGAATCTCTCTTAACCCCCCAAAAGCCGCCTTCATTTGTCCCAAAACCGGCCTTGGACAGCATTTCTCTCAATTGCGCTGCAAATGTCTCTGTGTCGTTACCAGATTGCCCCAAAGAAACCGTAACAGGAATTTTCTTGAGTTTTCCGGTTAAAAATATGAAATTTGTCACTTGTTCAGCCGTTATGATTCTCGGTCGGACCTTTAAACTGAGTTCAGCTAAATCCTTTCTCAGGGTAAAATTCCTCTTCTGGATTCTGGCTGCGAGCAGCGTTGCATCAGCAGCCTCCTTTTCCGCCTTTCCAGCCCGATCCATCGCCTCAGCCGCCTGTGTCGATGCAATGGCTACTTCTTTGTCTTGCCTAACCGCCTCCCAAATTTCCAATATCAGCCCAGCAACAAGTACGATTTCGCAGAATCTGGCAAGCGCTTCTTTTCGAGTCTTTGTACTATGCCAAGTGAAAAATACATTTCCAGCAACTCCGATCGCAACCAAAAGTATTCCTGGATGTGTGTTAATGAATTTCCAAGTCGGGGACACCATCGCTAGAAAAGACGAATTAACAAAAAAGGTCGAACAAGACGACTTCGATGCGAATGCCATTATGGTGGTTGCAATCATAATTCTTTTACTTGGGGCACTCGAATTGATTCATAATCTGCGTAAGCGACATTAATATCATTTCGAGACCAGCGTATAACAGGAGTTGCCGGAGTTCGTCAAATTCAACATGTGGTAAGTCTTACGATTCTGAGGCGGTCGTGCCGAGGAAAACGTTCTCCGTGGGAAGCGGCCGCTGGCGAAGGTTGAATCGCGTGAAATCGCGGCGGTGGCGTAACCCGATTCAGCGTCGCGGCTTGAATTCATTCTTCGGCCCGATGCTTTTGCGCATGAGGAATTCCGACGCGCCGGAAATGACGTAGTCCTTGAGTTCGCCGATGCGTTCGTAGCCGAGGCGCGCGTAAAATTTTTGCGCGCGCGGATTGAAGCTGGAGACGCAAAGAAAAACGTTCGGGCTGTCGCGAAAAATCCTTTCCTCGGCGAACCGCACCAGTCGCGCGCCGATGCCGCGGCTGCGCCATTCCGGCGCGACCACCAGCGCCTGGATGTAGCCCGCGAACGGTCCCTGCATGTTCACGACGATGTGGCCGGCGAGCGTTGTTCCCGCGCGGGCGACGTACACTTCCTTGGCGTTATCGTTCGTGAGGGCGAATGCCTGCTCAAATTCGCGCTTGAGCGTGAGCCACGGTTCGGTCGTCACCATCATCATCGCGCAGGCGCGCGCTTCGGCTTCGTCGCGCAGCTTTTCGATTTTGATTTCGGGTGGGTCGCGTCGTTCGGCGCTCACGCCGAAAGATTAAAACGACCAACTGGCGCCAATCAATAGCACGTTCACGTTGATGCCTTTGTTGTGGATGTAAAGGCCGCCGTTCGAGAAGTGCAGATAACGGTATTGAAAAATGAAGGCGGCGTTGTCGCGGAAATAATATTTCACACCCGAGCCGCCCTGAAGAGAGAACTCAAAATTCGCGCCCAAATCGGGATGGCCGATGTCCGTGCCCACAACGCCAGCACTGCCGTCGATGAACGGGACCCAGCGAGTGCCGGTGGCGAATTCATAACGTATCCCGGGCGCGAACCCGACAAAATAGCGGGGCGAGGGGCTGATTTGCGAGCCGACGAACAGTTCCCCGAGGAATTCGAAGTTGCCCTGGTACCAACAGCCTTGCCCAAGCACCCTGCTGACGATCCTGCCGAAACGCAACTCGCTAAGTGCAAGGTTATGCTTGTAAAGACTTCCATCGCGAATTCCCAAGCCCGCGCCGATCACGGCTTCGGCCTCCATGGCACGCTGGCGCATGCCTTCGCCGACTGCGCCGTC
>DASRBR010000736.1:0-5239 GCA_035653495.1 Verrucomicrobiia bacterium | reverse complement strand
TGGCAGGAGGATGGCCGCTCCCTCCCAGAACTCGGAACTCGGAACTCGGAACTCGGAACTCGGAAGCAGCGTTTTTCTTTTGCACGGAGTGACGGGCAGCGGGAAGACGGAAGTTTATTTGCAGGCGCTGGCGCATGCGTTGGAACAGGGCAAGGGAGGCATCGTGCTGGTGCCGGAAATTTCCCTCACGCCGCAAACGGTCGAGCGGTTCAAGGCGCGATTCAGTTCCGGACCATTGCGGACGTTGGTGGCGGTCTTGCATAGCCATCTTTCCGCCGGCGAACGCCACGACGAATGGCACAAAATCCGGCAGGGACGCGCGCGCATCGTCATCGGCGCGCGCTCGGCGATTTTTGCGCCTGTGGACCCGCTCGGACTCATCATCGTGGACGAGGAACACGAGCATACTTACAAGCAGGAGGAAGCGCCGCGTTATCACGCGCGCGACGTGGCCATCGTTCGCGGGCAGATGGAAGGAGCGACGGTGGTGCTCGGTTCGGCGACGCCTTCGATGGAAAGTTTTTACAATTGCGGCCGCGGCAAATACACGCTGCTCGAGATGCCCGAACGCGTGGACAACATCAAGATGCCCGTCGTGCGCGTGGTGGACATGCGCCAGGCGATGCGCCGCGGCAAGAGCATTCCCGTTTTTTCGCCTCAATTGCGTGAAGCCATCACGCAACGGCTCGAACGCAAGGAGCAGACGATTCTGTTTTTGAACCGGCGCGGCTACTCGACCTCGCTGCAATGCACCGTTTGTGGATACGTGGCCGAATGCCCGAATTGCAGCGTTTCGCTCACATACCATCGCAAGGCGCAAATGCTTTCTTGTCACGTCTGCGGCCACAACGCACCCGTGCCGGCGGTTTGCCCCAATCCGAAATGCGCGAACCCGGCCATCCGTTATTCGGGCCTTGGCACGGAACGGGTCGAAGACACGCTCGCAAAACTTTTTCCTGACGCCCGCATCAAACGGATGGATTCGGACGCGTTGAAACGCAAGGACGATTTTCGCCGGATCCTCGGCGATTTTCGCGCTGGCAAAATTGACATCCTGGTCGGCACGCAAATGATCGCAAAGGGCCTGCATTTTCCGAACGTCACGCTGGTGGGCATCATTTACGCAGACCTGACGCTGCACATACCGGATTTTCGCGCCGGCGAGCGGACTTTTCAATTGCTCACACAAGTCGCCGGTCGCGCGGGCCGCGGGGACATCGAGGGCGAGGTGTTCGTGCAATCGTTCACACCGTTTCATCCGGCCATCCAATACGCCAAGCGTCATGACTTCGCCGGTTTTTACGAGCAGGAGATTGAATTTCGCGAACAACTCAAATATCCGCCGGCGAGCCGCGTCGCGTTGCTCACGCTCAAGGGGCGCAATGAAGAGAAGGTCAAATTCTCCGCCGAACATTTGCGGCGTGAAATTGAAAAGCAACTCGCCGAGATCAAGGATTTGATTATTTCCGGCCCTGCCGAAGCGCCGCTGGCGCGCGCGGAATCGAATTACCGGCATCAGCTCATGCTTCGCGCGCGGCAGATGAGCGCCGTGAGCCGTCGCCTGGCGGTGTTGATGGAATCATTGACGCTGCCCGAAGACGTCTCGCTTTCCGTGGACATTGACCCGATGGATTTGGTGTGAGGAAAAATAGTTTTTAACCACGGATGGACACGGATAAACACGGATTTGGAATCGAAACACTAACAGCCAAGGCCAACTGACTCCGCAGTTTTCCTGTCAATTTTTTATTGCCGCGACGGTCGCTTCCAAACTGGCGACGTCCGCCACGTTGAACATCTGCGCGTTGGAATCGATGCGTTTCATGAAACCGCTGAGCGCCTTGCCGGGGCCGAGTTCGATGAAGCGCGTGAAACCTTGTGCCAGCAGGTAGCGCATGGATTGTTCCCAAAGCACGGAAAATGTGACCTGTTCGACAAGCCGCGTTTGAATCTCTGTCACATTCCCGTGCGGCTGAGCGGTGACGTTGGAGATGACCGGAACCATCGGCTCGTGAAAGGTCACTTCGGACAAAGCGGTGCGCAGTTTGGGTTGCGCGCTGGCCATAAGCGGCGAGTGATAAGCGCCGGCGACGGCGAGCGGCAACGCGCGTTTTGCGCCCTTGGCTTTGGCCAGTTCGCAGGCTTGCGCGATTTTTTCAGTTTCGCCGGAAATCACCAATTGGCCGGGACAATTCAAGTTGGCCAGTTGCACGCCTGCCGCGGCGCAAACTTCGCGCGTCGGCGCTTCATCCAAACCGATGATCGCCGCCATGCCACCGCGAGTCACTTCGCACGCTTCCTGCATGTATTGGCCGCGTTTGCGGATCACTCTCAGCGCGTCGGCAAAATTCATCGCGCCCGCCGCGGTCAGCGCGGTGAATTCGCCCAGCGACAATCCTGCTGTTGCGGCAAATTCGAATCCCGGCACGCGCTCGCGCAACAATTCCAATGCGACCCAGCTTACCAGGAAAATTCCCGGTTGCGCGTTCACGGTTTTCGTCAGTTCCGCTTCGGGACCATTGAAGCAGATGCTGGCGAGATCGCAGTCGAGGGTTTCGTTGGCGCTATCGAACCATTTCTTTGCCGTAGGAAAATTCTCGGCCAGGTCCTTGCCCATCCCAACCGCCTGGGCGCCCTGGCCGGCGAACAACAATGCCGTTTTGCTCATGATGGGAGAGATTTACGCGTCGATACCAATGACAACCAATGGAACCGCCGGAACACCCCGGCCATTGCGTATAATGTTGTATAATTCGCCTTCGTAATAACCCGGACCGGATGACATGTGTTGCTGAAGCGATTTCATGGCCAGAATTTCAATCCCAACGTCAATCTTGTCACGAACATAGAACGCAAGATGCTTGACGAACAAATCGTATGCGACGAATGAATATTTTCCGAATTGGACTTCAAGCGCTACACGATCCTTGACAAAATCTGTCTGATTATAGCTGAAGATTGGGGTTTGACCCGCGGCTTCGATTTCAGCCCGTTGCTCCTCCGAAGATTTCGAGAGCGTTTGGCGGATAATCTTTTCATCTTTTGTCACCCAGTAACTCACCCTGCTTTCCTCCCACTTTCTCCGCCTTAATTCGGAACAGAATTCTTTGTTCATCTGAATTGGGCTGAAAAGCAACCTGCCCTGCATATTTTTTTCCTTGCTGACTTTGGTTTTGCATTTGGTGCCGTCAACGCTGTTGATGACCTCTTTGATCTCATGCCACAATTTTTTGTGGTGAATCAGCAAGTATTCCAGGCCGTTCAAATGGGAGTACGTCTGGATAATTTTCATTTTTTAGATTTATAAGGGGCTTTCTGTTCGAAAAGCAGGGGGTGTTCATCAGTGGGTTCTGGATTCAACCAGGGCGCAGTCGTTAAGTTTCTGCCAGCATCTTTTGGATCAAAAACAGGACGATTCATTGGCCTCACAGGCAGGTCACCGACTGCGGCACGTCGGATTCTCTCCCTGGATATTTCGGCATATCGAGGCAGGATTTCAGCCCCTGCTCCACGCCGTCCGTGACGAAGAGCGGCAATCACTGTCGTTCCTGTTCCCAAAAAGGGGTCAAGAACCCAATCATCCTTTTTGGTGAGTGCCAGGATCAATCTCTCGACCAGTTCAACTGGGAACTGACAGGGATGGCTGGTCTTTTCCACATGGTTGCTCTTTACATTTGGAATGGTCCACAAATCACCGGGGTTTTTGCCCAGGGGATTACAGGAATATTGACCTGCCTTTGGTCCTTTAAAATATTTTTTGCCCGGATATTTTTGGGGGATCCTTATCGGATCAACATCGAAGAAATAATCATCCGATTTGGTAAACCATAAGATTGTTTCGTACCTGCCAGAAAAACGGCGACTACAATGCAAGCCATGTTCAAAATGCCAGACAATCCGGTTTCTCAATTTGAAGCCCAATCGCTGGAAGACAGGAAATAACAACGCATCGAGCGGCACAATAGAGCCTTTTTCAACATAATTGCCCACTTGCCAGCAAATGCTGCCCGTCTGCTTTAGAACACGGCAGCATTCCTTAATGATTCCAGCCTGTCCAGAAATGTAATCTTCAAGATCAAGTTTGCGTTCGTATTCTTTTCCCAGATTGTAAGGGGGCGATGTCACCACCATGCGAACAGATTCTGCAGGGATGTCCTGGAGCATATCACGACAATCCCCTTCGTACACGACAGCTCGCTGGTTCAATGCGAATGATGGGGCGATTTCTATAAACTCTGACATAAGCCGCGCAAATTTTGCAAAAATTCTTGCGATCCGCCATCAAATAAATCAAGAGCGCGAATTCCATCATGCAACAATCGTTCTCAAGCAAAAAAACGTTTCGCACAATTCCTCTTTTCATCGCCGCCTGAGTTCGTATGATGCCTTCCCGGTCCCAATTGCGCCGGGTTGATCATTGATTCAACAACTATGCCACTCACTCACACCAAAGAACTCTTCGCCAAGGCCCTGAAAGGGAAATACGCGCTGGGCGCATTCAACGTCAACAATATGGAACTGCTCCAGGCCATCACAGAGGCGTGCGAAGAGGAAAAAGCGCCGTTCATGCTGCAAATCTCCAAGGGCGCGCGTCAATATGCCAATCCCGTTTATCTGCGCAAATTGATCGAGGCCGCCGTGAGCCTCTCGAACGTGCCCATCGCGGTGCATCTCGACCATGGCGATTCGTTCGAGCTTTGCAAGGAATGCATCGATGAAGGTTTCACCAGCGTGATGATTGATGGCAGCCACGAAGCGTTTGCGAAAAACGTGGAAATCTGCCGGCGCGTCGTCGAATACGCGCACAAGCATGACTGCGTCGTTGAAGGCGAGTTGGGGATGCTCGTCGGCGCGCAACACGACGACGGCGAGGAGGGCGGCGGTTATTCCAAAGGCGGCGTTTACACGCATCCGCAAGAAGCGGTGGATTTTGTGCGGCAGACCGGAGTGGATTCGCTGGCGGTTGCCATCGGCAATTCGCATGGCGCGTACAAATTCAAAGGCGAGCAGCATTTGGATTTGGAGCGGCTGAAGGCGATCAAGCAGGCATTGATGGACGCGGGCATGGGCGATTATCCGCTGGTGTTGCACGGCGCTTCGAGCGTGCCGAAGGATTTGGTGGATGAAATCAATCAATACGGCGGCAAGATGGGCGAAGAAACCGCCGGCGTGCCCGAGGCAGACATCGAGGTCGCCCGCCGCATCGGTTGCACGAAGGTGAACATCGATACCGACCTGC
>DASRBR010000735.1:0-6971 GCA_035653495.1 Verrucomicrobiia bacterium | reverse complement strand
TCTAAGATGGCATACCGCTTATATTTGTATTTTTCTTTTGGTAAACATTCCGAGAGTGGGCCGTCGAGTTTGTTTTTAGGCTTGTACCTGCCACGTTTTTTTCGTGGCTTGCCACCAAGCAACGGTTCTGGGTGTGGCGGTGTCCCTTCATCTGTCATTTGCGACAGATGAAATCGAAAAACGTGCGGGCAAGAAAGTCTTTAATTTGTGAGTGATTCAATGCAAAATAAGGCCGTGCTGAAAACCATATCCACTGGTCTGGCTGTGCCGAGCGTGATTGGGATAACGGCGGTCGGATTTACAGATCCCCAGTTGTATCGGGCAATTGCACCTTGGGTTTTCGGCCTTCTAACAGTAGGCGTCTGGGGAACGATAGCGGTTTGGTTCACATATTTAATCAGTAGAAAAACATTTGATTTTGACGGCATAGACACGCTTTGGAAAACAGGGACACACCTTGCAATCGGATGGGTTTTAATGACGCTTCTGATGACGGGGCTTTGGTTTCTACCCCACATCTTACCTCACAAGAAAACAGCCGCACCAAAAGCCCCGGCACCAAAGTCCAACCTTCTGTGAAGAACCCAAATTAAGACACTACCGACTCCAGCCACGGCTTGACACATCTTACGCTGTTTGTCACGGTGGCAAGTTATGTTGGGCAAATGGCGACCTGAAGCGGCGGCAATATCTAATACAGTGATCGACCGGCCGGACCGGAGCGATACCGCTTTGCGCGCAACTTCTTCCGCTCAGCAAAAAAAATCATTTTTGCCTTTGCTGCTGGTTATCGTCGCTTATGTCCTGGTGCGGGCTTTTTACTGGGATTGCCAGCCGATTTGGGATGGCTCGGCCTACTCGACGGCATTGTTGAGCGCGAACAAAGGGCATTTCGATCTGTTGAAATTCACTCTCGACGAACATATCGCCCAGGCCTTTTTTCTGATCATGAGCATTCCCTGCCGGCTGTACAAGCACAACTTTTACCTGTTCAATGTCTGGCTGACATTGTTCGGAACGCTCAGCGTCGTCGCCTTCCATCAACTCCTCGCATTTTTTTGCGCAGGAAAAGCGCGCGCATCCCAACTGGCGTTGGTGACCGCGCTGTTTGCGTTTCATCCCACCGTGCTGGCCAGCATGATCCATTTCACTTTGGACATCGGGCTGCTGACCTTTGCGCTTTGTTATTGGGTGCTGCTTTTGCAAAAGCGCGTCGTACTTGCGACCATTGCCGGCGTGATATTCATGTTGACCAAGGAAACCGCCACGTTGCTGCTCCCGTTGTTCCTGCTTGCCACTTTGATGATGCAACCGCGCGGACTGCGATTTGCATGGCTGAAAAGAAATTGCGTGGCGGGAATCGTGCCGTATGTCGCATGGACGGCCTTCTTCCTTTACAAGGGGGCGAGAGGACATTCCGCGGTTTGGAATCAATACCAGACTTCCGGCCCGTTTGCGGCTTTGCTGAACGCGATCACCCCGGACGTAATGATGAGCAATTACGCCGGGTTGCTGTTCCTGTTGAATTTCAACTGGATTTTCTTTCTGCTCTGGACGGGGTTGTTCGTGATGTTGTGGCGCAAACGGCACGAATCGGAACTGCAGCCGCATTTCAAGGCAGCGGTTTCTATTGTCCTATTATTTCTTCTTTCGAGCGCGGCTGTGTTCGTCGTCAGGCCATTCTCGAACGCTCGCTATCTGCTCGTGCCCATCGCCATTATGCTCGTCGGAGTTGGACACCTGTTGCTGGTGCAAATTCGGCTTCGCTCATTCCCGTTGATTGGCGTTGTGGCATTGCTGGGACTGCTGGGAATTGAAAATTTTCGCACCGCGGACCCGGTAAGCAGGGCATTTTTTGGCACATTTGATTTTGGGAAACATTCCTTGTTGTCGATCAGCAGGCGAACCGGCGAATGCAACAATTTTGGTCGCGACCAGCTCGTTTATAATCTTCAATTTTTGGAATTTCCGCGGGTGATCGCCCGCATGTTGGAGGATTTGCGGCCGACTCCTGACACTTTCGTGCTCTGCGCTCCTTCCGCAAACTGGCTCGCGCTGCCTCACCTGAACAATGCCACTTGCAAACCGGAATTTGGCCTGACCCGCTGGTTCACTCCTCATTACACCGATTGGTATCAGGACAAGGACGAAAGCAAATTCACGATTTCAGGCCGCGCGTATGCGTTGGCGGAACTCCCTTCCAGCCTTTATTTCGTGAAATTTCCAAATGTGGACAACCAAAGCAATCAAAGGCTGCTCAATATTTTAAGCACGCGCTTTTCCCGCAAGAGCGAGAAAGTGTACGATGTTGACGGTTATCAAATCACCCTGGTCCATTTTGCTGAGCACTAACATCCACTGTCAAAATCCGCAGATGCGGCGCCCGATGTCCTGTGATGCTTCGCATTTATTGCATGACCCTGACCCGCGGCTTCCTTATATTGGCAGCGAATAAACTCGTTCCTGCATGCGAGCATACCGACGCATACGCATTTTCATTTCGTGGTTCCTGAGCGCCTATTTCGCGATGGGGTTGCTGATGCTCCTGCGGCCGGACATGGAAATTTTTCCGGTTTTTTCGTGGTTCCTGTTCGCGCGCGTGCCGCAATCAGGCGCGCAATTCGGCCTGTTGCTCCATCAAGTGAACAGCCGAAAAATCGAACCGCCGCGGCTTTATCAAGAAGCGGGCGATCTAGTTCCAACAGCGCACAGTGTGACCGTTTACAAACTCGCGCAGGAACTTGGCGCGGCCATTGAAAAAAATTCGCCTGAAACGACGCGTTGTCGCGACCTGCTCGAAAAAGACTGGCTTCCTCCGCAATCCAGTTACGAACTGGTCAAGCTCAACTCCGATCCGGTGACGCGCTGGAAAACCGGCAAATACGAAATCATTCAGCGGTTAGGGACTTTCACGAACGCGGACAAACCATCTGGAAAGAACGAATAATCCCGATGAGCACAATCGTGAACCCATCGCCGCCCCAGCAGAATCCAAAAGAAGCTGTAGGACGGAGTGCTCATCCTTTACGACATCTGTTGGGCGGAAAACCCAAGCTGTCTGCGCCCGCATTTCGGCTCCAAACAAAGTCCTTTGGACGGGCGACACTTTTGGTGCGTTGTTATTACGCGTGCAATTTGTATTTTGCGCTTGCATTGATGGCCGACTGGACGGGTTTGCTGAATCGCAACATGCCTGCCCCGCTTTGGCCGGTGGCGTGGTTGACGCATGTTCCATTGCGAACAGGAATCGGCGCAATTCTCTGGTTGTATTTGCTGGGCGCGTTGGCTGCGGCAATTTTTCCACAAAAGCGCTGGACTCGAATCATCGCCTTCGCGGGAGTCTTTGAATGGGTCGCTTTCAACAATTCCTACGGAAAGATCGGTCACAGCATGCATCTTTGGACGCTGGTCTCCGCATTGCTGATTTTTTTGCCGGACCTCAAGCGAGGTGAATCGCCATCGCGAACGCAACGGCAAAAATTTCTGCTTATCTTTTGGGCCTGCCAGGCAATGATCATGCTGGCCTATTCGATGTCGGGGCTGGGCAAAGTCGTCGTCGCGATTTACCAGGGCTGCCTCGGCCAAATGCACGCGTTCTCAAGCAATGCGCTCGCGGAAGTCATCGCGGAACGGCTGCTGGAAACCAATTCACGCAGCCTGCTCGGGCCGTGGCTGATTGACCATTCGTCGGTCGGTTGGCCCCTTTTGCTCGGCGCGATCTACCTGGAATTGTTCGCGTTCCTCACTGTCTTTCGCCCGTCCCTGCACCGGTTTTGGGCGTGTGGCCTGATACTATTTCACATCGGTTCGTTTCTCCTGCTGACCGTCAGCTTTCCGCAAAATTGCCTGTTGCTCGCGTTGTTTTTCCTGAGTTCACCATTTCATCGCGACGATGAAAATTGGCGTCACACGCTTGCCGATTTGCCGCTGTTGGGACGCCTCTTTCCACGACAATGCGCGTCCTGATCCTCAGTTCCAGCACTGGCGGAGGCCACGACATGCGCGCCCGCGCATTCGAAGCGTGGGCCCAACTCACGCCGGAATTGAAGCTGCAAACCCACGTGCACCGTCCGCTGGATGAAGGCCCGGGGCTGTATCGCTTCGGCGTCGGCCTGTACAATTGGATCCAGAGAAACGGCCCGTGGCTGCACCATCTTTATTTCAATTTTCTGGAAATCGCCGCGCCATGCCGCTTCGCGCGCACTTTGATGGGGCAGAAAAAATTTTGCGAAACACTGGAAAAGATACAGCCCGACGTGTTGCTGAGTGTCCACGGTTCGCTGAACCACGGTTACTTCGATTGCGCGAGAAAATTTCTCGGGCCGAAGAAAATCGGTTGCGTGACTTATTGCGGCGAACTTTTTGGCGGATACGGTTTCAGCCGCAACTGGGTCAATCCTGATGCTGATTTGTTCATCGGCGCCGTGCCGGAAACGTGCGCGGAAGCCGCTCGGTTGGGAATGCCGGCAGAAAAAAACTGGACGGGAGGTTTTTTGTTGCGCCCGGAATTTTATGAACCTCCGCCTGGCGAAACGGTCCGGCAAAGTTACATACGCGATACGCTAGGGTTCAATCCGGACGAATTCATCCTCTTATTGAGCGCATCGAGCCGCGGCGCGAACAATCACCTGGTTTTATTGGAAGCATTGCAGCGCGAGAAAATAGATGCGCAGATCGTGCTCTTGTGCGGCAAATCAATTGATGCCCAAATGCGTGTTGCGAACTGGTTGAAGCAAAATCCAAAAGTGCGCGCTAAAATCCTGCCGCATGACACGAACGTCGCGCTGCTTCTTCGCTCGGTTTCCGCCGTCGTGGCGCGGCCCGGCACTGGCGCGACGAGCGAAGCGATTCTCTGCCAGTGTCCGCTGTTGCTGAATTGTCTTGGCGGCACGATGCCGCAGGAATGCATCACGGTAAAATTTTGCCGAAAGCATCTATTGGCCGAAACCATCCGTCGGCCTGCTGATTTGGCGCGGCTGGCAGCGTTATGGATGAAGAATCCAGAGCTGCGCGCGGCGATTCGCGAGCGAATGGCAAAAGCCTGTCCCGCCGGCCATCCGAAGGACATCTTGCGCCGCGTGGTTCATTTTTAAGCATGATCTTTGCTTCGCATCCCCGTTATCTCCTGTTCAAATAAATTGCTCCGGTTTACGCTAAATCAATGAACGCGGCGGAAACACAGGATGAAATCGCAGCACGGCTGTATTTGCATGCCGTGCTCCCTGCGTTTGAAGAACTGGCCCGCGTTTCGCCGCGCGCGCAGGCATTGATTGCGGACTGGAACTGCGCGGTGGAATTTGCCGTTTGCGGCGGCGCCGGCGCAGCGGTGCGTTTTGAACGCGGAAATGTTTCGGTGCTGCCGGAGCGGTGCGCGGACGCGGTGATTTCACTTTTCTTTTTGTCATCGGCGCAGTTGGTGAAACAATTCGAAGGCAAATTCAGCCTGCCATTGCCGCGCCGCGGCATCTTTCGGCTGGCGAGCCTGTATCGCTTTTCCCGCCTCGGCGCCATCTTGCAGGAGGAACTGGAGCAACATCCGCGATTGCTGCTCGGCGTGGCGCTGGCTTCCTTGCAACCGCTGATTGCGCATGACCGCGAAGCGCGCGAATTGATGCGCGATTGTCCGGAAGGACTGGCCGAGTTCTGCATCCCGGCTTGCAAACTTTTCGGCTGGGTGGAATGGCGCGGCGGAAAAATCCATTGGGGACGCGGCCACGCTCCCCGTCCGGCGGACGTGATGGTGTCTTTTCGCGGAGAACAATCAGCGCTTGCGGCGTTGCGCGGCGAACTCGATGAATGGGCGGCGATTGGCGCAGGCGAATTGAAGGTGCGCGGATTGTTGCCGCTCGCCGAAACACTGGGGCTGGTCATGGCGCGCGCGGACCATTATCTGGAACGCCGCACGAAATAATCACATGACCCAGCCGCATTTTCCCAAATCGATGGAATGGTTCGAGCGGGCCAGTCGGGTGATTCCTTGCGGCATTTACGGCCACGCAGCGCCGGCTGCAATGGTGCCCACGGAATTTCCTTATTACGCGGCGCGCGCGGAGGGTTGTCATTATTGGGACGTGGACGGGCGCGAATATCTCGATTTTCTTTGCAGTTATGGCCCGGTGATTTTGGGCCATCATCATCCGGAAGTCGAAGCCGCAGCGGAACGGCAAAGTAAGCTGGGCGATTGTTTGAATCATCCCGCGCCCGTGATGGTGGAATTATGCGAGCGACTGGTTGACATAGTGGATTTTGCCGATTGGGCCGTGTTGGGAAAAAACGGCTCGGACATGACGACTTGGGCCATCCAGTTGGCGCGCGAATTTACCGGGCGAAAAAAAATCCTGCGCGCGCGCCAAAGTTACCATGGCTCGCATCCCTGGTGCACGCCGGGTCATGGCGGGTTGATCGAGGAAGACCGCGCGCACATCCACGAGTTCATCTGGAATGATCTCGACAGCGTGCGGGATTTGGTGAAGAAACATCGCGACGATGTCGCAGGTTTGATCACCACGCCATTTTTGCATCCGCCGTTCGGTGATTCCGAATTGCCTGCTCCGGGATTTTTGCAAGGTGTGCAGGAAATTTGCCGCAAGGAAGGGATTGTTTTTATTGTGGATGACATTCGCGCGGGATTTCGTCTCGATTTTGGCGGCTCACACAAATATTTCAGTTTCGAACCGGACGTGATTTGCTTTTCCAAGGCGCTTGGCAACGGTTATCCGATCTCGGCAGCGCTGGGCAGGAAGGAATTGCGCGTGGCGGCATCGCGGGTTTTTTTGACGGGAAGCTTTTGGTATGGCGCGGTGGCGATGGCCGCGTCGCTCGCATGTTTGCAGGTAATGGAACGCGAGAAAACGGCCGCACATGTCCTGCGCATCGGACAGTTGTTCATGGATGGATTGAAGGAGCGGGCCGCGCGGCATGGATTGGAAGTGCGGGTCTCGGGACCGCCGTCGTTGCCATTCCTGAAATTC
>DASRBR010000734.1:0-10019 GCA_035653495.1 Verrucomicrobiia bacterium | reverse complement strand
CTCAAAAAACCTATTCCGCATTGCTGCACCGGTTCGTCGCATGGGCGCGAAAGCAAAACATCACCGACTGGAAATCGGTGGAACTGAAGCACCTGATGGCATTCCTGACGCATGAACGCCAGCGTCCGCTGGATATCGAGGAAAACAGCGCGCGCAAGCTAAGTTCTGAAAGCGTCTATCTGGAAATCGCGGCATTGCGCGCGTTTTATCGCTTCGCCGAAAATGAAAAATTGCTGGCGGCCAACATGGCCGAGCATCTTTCGTTGCCGCGCCGCTGGAAACGTTTGCCGAAATCCCTAAGTGACGCCGAAATCAAACAGTTGCTGAAACCGCCCGAGCCCTCCTCGCCGCAAACGCCGCAATCGCTCTGCGACCGCGCGATTTTGGAGCTGGCTTACGCCTCGGGTTTGCGCCTTGCCGAATTGCGCGGCGTGCGATTGGAGCAGCTTCACCTCGACGCAGGGTTCATCAACATCATCGGCAAGGGCAACAAGGAGCGCGTGGTGCCGATTGGACGAAAAGCGGTCGAGGCCATCAATCGTTATCTCGAAGCGGGACGGCCGAAGCTGGTGACGCCCCGCTCGACGGCGAATTTGTTTTTGACGCGGCGCGGCACGCCGTTCGCAGCGGTGACAATGTGGTTGCGCATCCGCAATTACGCGCGGCGCGCCGGCATCACACGCAAGCTCACGCCACACATGTTGCGCCACAGTTTTGCGACACATCTGCTGGAGCATGGCGCTGACTTGAGGGTGATTCAGGAACTGCTCGGGCATGCCAGCATCAGCACGACGGAGATTTACACGCACGTCGCCAGCAATCGTTTGCGCGACATCCATCAAAAATTTCATCCGCGAAAATAAATCTTCCCGGACAACAAAACTTGCCGCAAAAAGTGGACGCCCTTATAATTCAGCGAAGGTTGCTTCCTTATGAACTATCAATTGCGCCGTGAAGGCAGGGATTTGGGCACGTTCACCCTCGAAGAATTGCGCGAGAAACGCGCCAGCGGCGAACTCACCGGCTCGGAATATGTCCGTTGCGAGGGCAAATTCAACTGGCAACCGCTCGATTTGCTCCTGGCTTACGGCCCCGAGGCGATGCCGCCGCCTGTGCCGGTCAAACGCGGGATGAGCACCGGATGGATTTGGGCCCTGGCAATCGTTGCGGGCTTGATGCTCGTCGGGACGATGGTTTACACAGCGATTCGCACGAGCAAAATCTTTCAAGCCACGGTGAGCCAGCAGTTGACGCAGGCGACCACGCGAGAAGACGGCATGACGGCTGCCAGCAAACCGGTCACCTGGACCACCAACACTCTCACCGCCCGCGATGCCAACGAGCGCGCAAAGGAATTTCGCGTGCGCCAATGGGAGCAGGGTTATGCGAAGTTCGGCAAGCACGACCAACCCTGGGACGCCGATGCGGCGCTGTTTTTGAAATCATGGCGCTGGGAAAACTATGGCGGTGACGAAACGGACCTGCCCTCGTCCGTCGAACTCGGCCGAAAATTGGTCAAGGAAGGCTGCGACGATCCGTTGATCCTGACGATATGCGCGGTAAATTGCGGAGAAATTCACGAAGAAAAACGCCTGCTGGAAATCGCCGTCCCAGCGTTCGAGCATTCCAATTATCGCGCCTACCCGAAATTTTATGCGCTGCGGATGCTTTACAACGAAACGTACGACCACTCCCGCTTGATGAAGCTCGAGCAACAATCGCTCGAGGAATTTCGCAAGGCATTTTCCGACGGCAGCTTTCTGCCGCAAGACCAGTGGGAGATTGCCGAATCATTATTGTACGGCTGGGGCAAAAGCTTTTTCGACGCCGATCAGGCCCTGCTTTACACCTTCGTCCAGCGCGCGGGGAAAAAGTTTGAATGGCTGGCACTGGTGCTGGAAGGAGAATATCATATCAACGAAGCTTGGAAGGCGCGCGGTTCCGGTTTTGCGAATACCGTTTCCGCCCAAGGCTGGCAGGGCTTTAACGACCATCTTGCCACCGCCCGAACCAAGCTCACGCAGGCATGGGAACTTCACCCGGAATGGCCCCTTGCGCCCGCGCTCATGGAATATGTCAGCCTCGGTTCTTCGGGCATCAGCGAGATGCGCCAATGGTTTGACCGCGCGACCGCCGCGCAGGTGGATTATCCCGGCGCATGGCAGCAAATGCGCTGGGGATTGCGCCCGCGTTGGTTTGGGAGCGAGGACGCAATGCTCGCTTTTGGCGAAACGGCGTTGAACACCGGCCGTTTTGATACCGACATTCCGCGGATGCTTTTCGATTCCATCTCGGACATCGAACAAGAATCCAGTTTGCCTCCCGGCGAACGTCTCTATGGCCGCGAGGACATCTGGCCGCTCATGAAACGGATGTACGAAGGATACATCAAGCAAGGAGGAGCAGATTCGAAAGGCTGGCGTTCCGCTTATACGGCCGTCGCATATTACGCGGGACATTATGAAGTGGCCCGTGAACAGCTCCAGGCGATGAATTGGAAACCCACCAGGGAAAATTGGTACAATTGGGACCGTGACTTGAGCCTGTTGCCGGAGGAAATCGCCGCGCGCACCGGCTCCGCCTCCAATACGGTAAGCAGTGCCGAGGACAAGCGCGACAACGACGACATCGCCGACGCTCTTGCGATGTATCAACAGTTGGAACAGGATAAAAGTTTGGATTCGCGGACGCACGAATTCGTCCGGCACCGGCTTGCGGAGCTTGGCCTGGAACAAAAACTGGCCAAAGGCGAATGGATTGATCTGCAGCCCAAGGATGACCAGGACCCCAACTGGGAATACTTCCTCGGCAAGGCACACGTCCTGCCGGATGGCGCGTTGGAAGTCGAATCCGGTCCCGAAGGTCATCTGCTTTTTTCGCGTGTGCGCGTTGGCCCGCAATTCGAAGTGAAGGGCGAATTTGAAGTCGTGCGTTCCTCCAACAAGTCTTTTCAAGCCGGCATCGTCATGGGCATACCGGGGCGCAGAGGCGATTATTTTTGGAATTCTTTCCGAATCAAAAACAACGAGACGGAACACCGCATTGTCAACTTTGGCCATGGCTGGTGGAGAGGCGGTGTGACGCGGAAAGCGGACGTGCAAGACGACCACAACTCATTCACGTTCACCCTGCAAAATTTCACGGCAACCGCATCGCTCAACGGCGCGCAAGTTTTGCAGGCCGCTCCCCAGCCGAGGTCGCTTTACATCAAAAATGACGATTACCGCCTTGGCCTCGGCGCTTTCAATGACGTGAACGACGCCGTCATCCGCTATCGCAACATGAAAGTGCGCCGCTTGGGGAACACAAACCAAAATTCCGCGGCGAAGTAGAATTGGAAGCGGTAAACTGTGCCTACTTGCGAGAAAGTTGCTCGCCCTCACCCCGTCCCTCTCCCCCAGGAGAGGGAGAGCGTTTTTACGTCGAGGAAATATTTGAAATCGTTGTTTCAATCACCGCATTTTTCAATTTATCCAGAGCGCCGAAAGCCAGCGACGAAATCACGGTTCGAGCGGAGCAGAATGGTTCACCCTCTCCCCGGGGGAGAGGGACGGGGTGAGGGCGAGCGTAAATCCAAATACCGTCTTTGATTGCATTTTCTTCTGAAACGCCAAATATTCCCATCCTTACTCAAAATCGTAAACGACCACCCTTTTGCAGTTGGGCTTGAAAACTTTTTCGACGAATTCGATGTGCATCGGATGCACCTGGTAATCGTCCTGCGCCTTCTTGCTGGGGAAAATGATGTTCAGCGCGACTTGATAACTCTGGTCCACGACCGGCCGATGGCTGCCAGCCATCCTGCCGACGTGAAAGCTCAAAACGCCGTGGATTGGCCGCAAATATTTTTCCGCGCCGGCAATCAAATCAGCGGCGGCATTGGGTTTGTCAGGATCAGTCCAGAAAATGACGACGTGGGAGAACATGCAAGGGGTTGATGGATGATGGTAGAGTGTTGATGGTTAAAAAAATGTGGACGGCATTTAATCAATGAAGATGCGTAATGACAATAATGATTTAATGAAGTGATCTCAGAAGCTGTGCAAAAGACCCCAGCTCTCGACCAGTCCTGAAACGCCGCCAAACAAACCAAATAGTCCCATTACCCCAAAAGCCACTCTCAAAAACCATCCTCTACTGCTTTTGTCTCCTTTAAAGAAAAAGAAAGATAAACCGAGTGCCCAAACGCTCCATGCCAGCAGCACCGCCGCTTGATGCCAATGCGCCATAGAGTTGGTTCCACCTGATTCTGGGACTAATCCGATCAGGAAAAATGCAATGATTGAAACAGCCGGCAGCACTCGCCGTTTTACACCGCGATGCTCGAACATGTAGATGGCCGAGAATACTGCGGATGCGAAAACGAATGCGACCGCGATGATCCCGAACAAAATTCCTACAATCTCGCCGCTCTTTATTGGCGCAGTCACGATAAATCCCGGCTTTCAATGATCCCAATGCTCCGGACGTGTTTGTGGCGGCTTCATGGTTTCGGGATAGATGAGATAAACGGCGTTCTTCGATTTTTTCCATGCGGCCATGACGCGGTCGCGCGGATAGACGCGGCGCGCGCGCACCGCCCGCTTCACCGAGACGCCCGGGTCGTTGGCGATCATGTCGCCGTTTTCCGTGAACCCGCAGCAGACAATCAAATGCCCGTTGTCCGGCCCGCTCGTGCGATTGTTCGTCAAATACGAAGAAACGGAAATGATGGGTGCGACACCCGCAACGATCCAGTCTTCCAGTTCGGAGATGTCATCGAACCGCGTCACATAGGCGCGCATGCCGCGAAATTCGCCGGCGAAAGCGGTGTTGAACGGCCAGTTGCCCGTGCCGTCGAGATCGGCGTCGTTGATGGCCGCGGCCGTTTCAGGAACAGTGTGGTTCAATTCGGGGCGATGCAGCGCATCGCTCCAATAGGCCATCACCATGGAAAGCGACGTGGGACTGCACCATCCGCCCCCGCCTTCGTATTCGCCCTGGCGCCGTTCGGGAACGTCCACCACCTTGCCCCATGCGGCGCGGTTCGGCTCGCGCGGAGGCGGTTGCGCGGAACTGTCGCAAAACGAAAGCCCGAGGAATTTGAGCGCGGGTCGCTGCTTGGAAATCATCGAGCCGAGCGTGAGACGGACCTGCACCTTGCCGCCGTGACGATGGAGGATGAGCGTGTCGGTGCTCACGGTTCCGTCGTCGTCGCGCTGGCCGCTGACGCTTTCTCGCGGATGTTGCGACGGGTCGTCCGACCACATACTCATGGTGTAATATTTGGTCGCGTGATCGGGAAAAATCGCGCGCGCTTCGGCTTTGAGATAAACGCCCGGCGGCAGGTTCCACGAAACGATCAATTCATCCCAATTGATGGGCGGCGAAAATTCCGGCGAGGTCAGCACCCAAACGTCGTCGTTGGTCGTGGCGCTTATCTTGAAGTTGGAAAAATCCTTCACGCCGATGAACGCGCAACGGTCGGAAGAGGGGGATGATGCAGTTTGTGGCGAGGATTGGCTTACGTTTGTGATTGGCCGCTGCGTCGCGCAACCGCCGGCCATGAGCAGCGCCATCAAGGAAAAAATCGGGAAAAGTCGCACTTTCATAAAAATCAAAGCAAGTTCACACGAAGGAAAGCATAGGTAGAATTGGCCGAATGGAAAAGGGAATGTTTAGACTTGTCGAAATCGCCGGGAAGGGCATCCTGTGGAAAATCCTGAAAGGTAGATGAATCCAAAAATGGCGGAACGCGCTAAACATACAGATTTTATGCCCCACGCCGAACTGGAAAAATTAATGAATATGATGCTGCCGTTTGGACAGCAGATGCTCAAAAAGCACGGCGAATTTTTTCCATACGGGGCGGTGATCACTTCCAAAGGCGAAGTTGTAATGAAGGCTGCATATGATGGCACTGAGCAACCACCCTCGGAAAAGCTTATCGAAATGATGACGCAGGCCTTTCGTGGAGAAGCTGCTGCGGGCAAAATTCGAGCGGCTTGTATCTGTTCTGATGTCCGCACAATCCAGCCCGGACAAACCGAGAAGACGGATGCTATCTGTGCTGCCTTGGAACATGAATGTGGCGACTTCGTAAGTGTGTTCTTACCTTACAAAAAAGGATGGTTCGGAAAGATTCGATATAGTGACATTTTCGCGGTAAAACGAGATCCGCGTTTTTTCGTATCAGGCGAAAACAGCTCTTAGGGAACCTTGGTTGCAGCAGGTCGTTGAGGCATCGTTGCGGTCACGAGCATCGTCTGCCGCCGAGAAATTGCGAGAAAGGAATGGTGACTAGAACACCAGGGTCGAAAGTGAAAATGAATGGCCAAGGGTAGCAACGAGCAGCGATCTCTTTAGGTCCTCGATTTGTCCCCACTCAGCATCTGCGCAAGGGCGCGCAGTTGGAGGCGCGATGGAGGGCAGTGGTGGTGATTATGACATCGCCTGCCAAAAATGGCCGGTTGGGAGGCCCTCGATCTGCTGCATCAACTCAACGAAGTGCGCCGGAGGCCCTTCAATGTGCTCTCGCGGAACTGCTGTTGGAGTCCATCTGCATGACCCTCCGCAAACGATTTGCTTTTCAAAATCCACGGAATAGCCGGGAGCGGAAATTTTGACTTCCGTTCGCTAAGGAAAAGAACCAGCGCCATCCCTCGAAAGAGGGATTTTTCTAATGCAGCAAAGCTTCTATTATGTTGGTGAATTCCCTCCATTATGAACGATGCGAGCACCAGAAGGGTAATAGGCTGCGTTTCTGCTTTCTGGCATTTCCGGAAAAACCCCACGCCCAACCTGACGTCTATATGAATCCTCCCACTCATGATCAAAACTATCGCGGCTGTTTGTTCATCGAACAGCCTTCAAACAAATCGTGGCTCCGTATCAATGCAGTCATGCTGACCTTTATTGCGTTGATTCTGGGAAGTTTTGCGGCGAGAGCCCAGGTCAATCAATTGCATTTCGTCTTTGGCGATGCGCCAGGCACCACCACGACAACCAGCGACACCAACCTCAATACAGGCGCGATTGCCAACGCAACGCTGAAGATGTTTAACGCTGCCGGCACGGGGCAGGTGGACCTGCATGGCGCGGCTGGCTCCGGCATCAACGGGGCGGCGACCGGATTGCGCGCGATGGATTTCACCTCCGACATCGTCCCCACCCAGACCAACCAGCCTGCCAACAGCACCTTGGCCGTCAATTCTTCCGGCAACGGAGTTGTGGCCGCGGACCTAGGTGATGCGGCGCTTGCCAGCGGGCTTGGCAGCAGCGGGACGATCAACAATTTCATCATCACCATCTGGATCAAGCAGCCAACGGCGATGTTGGGTGGGTCCACCATCGGACCGCGTGTCTGGATATTGAACACGGGAACGAACGGCGTTGACTCGGGCGGTTCTGCCAACAGTCTTGGGTTGAAGTTCCAGCAGGCCAATCAGCTTTACTTCCAATTGGGCACGGACACCTCGACCGTAATCGGCAATTCACCCAGCGGCAATTTCCCTACCAACCGATGGATGTTTTTCGCAGTGACGTATGACGGAACGAACGCTGCCATCTATTACGGCACGGACGGTTCCGCAGCTCAATTAATTGGTTCGGCGGCCACTGCAAGTCGCTCCGTCAGTCTTGGTGCTTCCGCCAGCCTGGCCATCGGCAACAGGCATAACGCCACCGCCAACGCACGCGGGTTTGATGGGTGGATAAACGACTTCCGTTTCTACAGCGGCGTGCCGACGAACACGCTGGCGTTCGTGGAAAGCGTGCGTCAATCGCTCGCGCCCAAACTGCCCCTCATTTCCGGCGTATATCCCGATGGGACTGCATTGATGCAGGCGACGAATACGATCACGTTCAATGCCGCCTCTTCCAGCGGGCTTAATCTGACAAACATTTCGCTCGTGATCAATGGCGTGAATGTGTCATCCGGCCTGCAGTTGACAACCAACGGCACGCCAGGCACCGCTACGAATATCACGGGGACTTACAACAACCTCCCGCAGCAGACCACCAATCTGGCGGTGATCACCGCGACCGATGCCCTCGGCCTCGCGGGCGTGGCCACGGTCAAGTTCGACACCTTTAGCCCAAGCAATCTCATCATCAAGGCGGAAGAATTCGATTTCGGCGGCGGCCAATGGCTGGCCAATCCCGATTACACTGACGGCAATCCTCCCGATACGAACAGTTACTTCGGATTGGACAGCATGGAATTGATTGACACTCACAAAGGCGCTACTGCCGGCGACAGCACCGCCACGGATTATCGCTACAGCGATGGCTTCGGCGACCGGACGCAAACGCCGCCTGCAACCGGCGAATTGACACTACCCAGGCTTGCCGGGCTTGTTGATGCAAACAGTAATGCCATCGTGAATCACATGGTGGGCTTCTGGTCGAGCGCGGAATGGCAGAATTACACGCGGATGTTCCCATCGGGCAATTACAACGTGTTTGCCCGGTTGTCCACGGCGAGTGGTTCCACCATCCATTTTGACCAGATCACCAGCGGGTGGGGGACAGATTCGCAGACGACGGCAAACCTGGGTTCATTTGTCTTTTCGGGTGCCAGTCTCTCGACCTGGCAATGGGTACCATTGCTCAAGAATGGCACGCTTGCCGTGGTCAATCTCGCCGGAACGAACACTGTTCGCGCCACAACCGGTGGCGGCGCGAATGCCGATTTTTATATGCTTGTTCCCGCCAACACGAACCTGCCCATCATCAGCGCCGTTTATCCGGACGGCCAGTTCCTGTTTGAGTTCACCAACCGCCTGACTTTCACCGCCAGCTCTGCTGCGACCACCATTGCGACGAGCAACATCCAGGTGACTTTAAACGGTTCGAATGTTTCCGCCGGTTTGGCGTTCAGCGGCGGGCCTTCAACTTGGAATGTCAGTTACACCGGTTTGCAGGCAAACCAGACCTACAACGCAGTCATCCAGGTGCGGGACAATAATGGAGGCACGACCACAGCGACGCTCACGATGGACACATGGAACCCATTATTCCAAGTCGAAGCGGAAGACTTTGATTTCAATCCGTCGCTTAGTCCGATTTCCAATGGAACCGGCAAACGTTACATAGACAACCCGGTGCCGACCCCTCCGCGTACGGTGGCGGCGAACAGTTATGAAGCGCAGGTGGGCGATTCGCTGATAGATGAAGCTGGTCCCAACACGGCCAACCCCATTACTTCGCAGGCGGGTTGGAGTCTCACTAATTATCGCACCAATGATTACACCGCGACGACTATCGTCACCGATGCGGCGCGACGGCAGTTTGCGCAGGCCAACGCACTGGATTACAACGTCGGCTTCCTCGGGCCTGGCTTCTGGCAGGAATACACACGCACATGGCCTTCGGGCACGTTCAACGTTTATGGCCGCATGGCTTCCGGTGCGAACATCGGCACCATCCATTCTTCATGGCAGCAGATCGTCGCCGGTTGGGGTTTGACAAACCAAGTGGCACGCACTGTGGGCACGTTCTCAATTCCGACCACCGGCGGCTATTCCGCATACCTTTACATCCCGCTGATGGACCGGTTCGGCAATTACGCGCAATTGACGCTGGGGGGAACCAATACCTTCCGCGCGCTCGACTTGACCGACCCGGGCAGCTTCGGGCTGAACATCAACTTTTACATGCTGACTGCCGCCCGCACCGATTTGCCGCGCATAGACAATGTTTATCCCGACGGCTCGGTCCTTATGCAGCCAAGCAGCACGTTCTCCTTCGTCGCAAGCAGCCCGACCTATGGCATCGCGACGTCAAACATCACGGTGACGCTCAACGGCGTGAATATTTCATCGGGCCTGTCCTTCAGCGGTTCATCAACCAGTTGGAATGTGAGTTACTCAGGCCTGCAACCGAACACCAATTACACGGTGGTCGTCAGCATCACCGACAACGCCCAGCAAACCCATGCGACGACGGTGAACTTTGACACCTTCAACTCGAACAACTTCACCTGGGAGGCCGAGGACTTTGACTTCGGGCCGGAGAACAGCCCAATCTCTAACGGCAGC
>DASRBR010000733.1:0-4207 GCA_035653495.1 Verrucomicrobiia bacterium | reverse complement strand
CACAGTCTGGCCCGGCTCAACCGTTGAGGATTCGACATGGATCTTGAGCTGAACGTCGCCGGACTTATTGAGATGCGGCGTGACCTCAAGCACAACGCCCACATCCTTGTAGGTGATGGCCGTGTTTTGGGAGCCCACAGAGGAGATTTGCGTGTTCTGGGGAATGGGGACTTGCTGGCCGACAAACAGCTTGCCCATTTCGTTGTCGTTGATAGTGATTTGCGGTTCGCCGAGCACAGTCGCGTCGCTGTTACGTTTGAGGAATTGAACGAGCAAATCCATCGAGGCCGAGCCTTGCACCACGCCCGAGCGCAATTGAGTCAATGCCTGCGCGATGTTTGCCGCTGGCGTGCTCGAACTGCTCGCATTGGGTGTGTTCACAGAAGTCTTGTCGCCGAAGCCTCTTTGGTAATTGGCCGAGCCATGCGCGATGAAAGAATTGTCGTAATCGTTCGCGGTGAACGTTTGCGAGCCATCGGGTGAAAACCGCACACCCATGGCGTCGAGGTAATCCGCTGAAATTTCAAGGATGCGCGACTCGATGGAAACCTGGTCGGAGGCGGCATCGAGATCGTTGATCAATTTTAACACTTGCGGGAAGAAATGGACGTTCGCCGAGACCAGCAACGCGTTGCCGCGCTGGTCGGATACCGCGCGAACACGCCCCACGAGATCGCTGACCGGCGGCGTGGTCGAACGGCCATCGGAATTGCGGTTAAGGTCCGGCTGCCCGCCGATCCACGGATAATAACCTTCTTCCTTGGTTTCCTGTTCCAGGTCGAACCCGGTGGCCGTGGTCCCGGTTTGTTGCTGCGGTTGCTGCTGGTTCGCGTTCGCGGCGTTTTGATTTTGCTGCGCGGTTGGCCTAAGCGGCGGCGAACCATTCTTGGCGAACAAAATGTTCAAGTTATTCGCGACAGTGGAAGCCTTGGCGTACTTGAGGACGATGCGCATGGTGCTTTCGCCCGCTTCGGAAGGACTGTCCAGTTGATTGATGACATCCTCAACGACCGCGAGGTTTTCCTTGGAGTTGGACGTGATGATGAGCGTGTTCGAGTAGGGGTCGCTGGTGATGCGCACCTTGCCGTAGAGCCGGCCCACGTCGCGGTCAACGACTGGCGCGGGGTTCTCGTCGAAATAATCGAAATAACTGCGCGGCTGGGTCTTCTTCAAAAAGAGTTCGTTGAGCACGTCCTCGATGTCCACCGCGCTCACATACTTGAGGTGATAAATCTTCGGCGCGAGACTGTCGTCGGAAACCGGTGCATCGAGCTGGTCAATGATTTTTTTGATGTCCGGGATTTGCGAAGGCGCGGCTTGCACAATGACCGCGTTTCGGCGGCGATCGGCGACAACATTGAATTTCTTCTGCGCCGAATTGTCAGGAGGCCCGTAGAAATAATAGAAACGCGAGTTGCCGTTCTGGCTCTGGCTGAGGTCTTGCAATTGACGCGCGACGTCTTGTGCGTCGGCATTTTTGAGGATGAAAGTCTCCATCTGTTTTTCTTGCGCGTCGGCGGTGTCGAGCGACGAAACGATTTGCATGATGGATTCGAACGTGCCCTGGCTCGACAGGATAAACAACGCGTTTGCGTGTTCATCTGCCGCGACATCCACCGATTTTCCGCCGCTCGCCTTTTGATAGAGCGGCCCGATTTCCTTCGCCAACGCGTTCGCGGCAACGCTCTTCAACGGAATCACGCGCACGGCCATGTCTTCGGGCTTGTCAGTGTCCAACGCGAGAATCAATTCACCGGCCAGCCGGAGATTATCCGTGAAATCAGTGACGATAAGCTGATTGTTTCGCTCGTTGACGTCCACGGTGCCTTTGTCGGTGAGCGCCCCTCGAATTCTGTCCCTGATGTCGGCGGCTTGGACGTGTTGCAGCGAAAAGACTTTCACCAGGCGCGTTCGGCCCTCCGGCAAATCCTTCAGGGAACCCGAAACAACCTCCGGGTTGATTTTCGGCTCCTGTCCTTCGGGAACGATGAGAATGGATTGCGCGGATTCAATGGCCGTGAATCCCTCGATGGCGAGCGCGCGATAAACCAGGACGATGGCCTCTCGTTTGGAAACTTTTTTCGAACTGGTGATGGTCACCTGGCACTGGACACGCGGATGTTTGATGACGGTTTTGCCGGTGGTTTGTGCCAGCCATTGCACAAGCATGTCGACATTTGCGCCTTGAAAACTCAACTGGATGTCGTCGTTCGTGTTTGTGCCGGACGCGTTGGTGCTGGTGCCAATAATGGGCGGCTCGGACGGCAGCCATGGGCCGTTGTCCTTGCCGGAGCTGGATGGTGACGGCGAAGCATCCGTGCCCGGCGGAGGGCCGCCTTCGGGAAAATTGGGAATGTTCGGTACACCGTTCCTGATGATGCGCTGGGCTGTCGCGGTTTGCGCAACGCAGCAAATCACCAGTACCCAACAAACCATCAACGTCAAACCGCCTGCTCTCGTTTTTGAATCCACTTGAATATTCATTTATGAACTTTCCCTTCCTCAGGCATGAGACTTGTGCTTCCGTAGCCGTCGAACATCGTTAGCTCCTTTTTTTGGCCGTTTTGCTCCACCAAAACACGATTGATGCCAATGCGCAGCAATTTCAGATCACCAAGCGTGTCGCCCTCCTTCACGAGGCCGGTTTGGCCGCTGGCCGTGCGCAAAAAAGCCACATCGCCCGCAATCCCCTGCAAAGCCATCGGCAGCGGATGCATCGCTTGGGCCAAAATCTCGCTGTCGTAAATCTTATTAAGACGCGCCTTGATCTCCGCCGGCAATTCCGGCGCGGGGGCGGCTGGTCCGTTCATGCCCATCATCATTCCCATGCGCGTTCTTGTGCCCGATCCATTTCTTTTGCCATTCACCTTCGCAATGTTCGTTGTTGCGTTGGCGCCAGCAAAGGAGGCTGCCATCTTGGTTGAATTTGAATCATTCGTCACCGCTGGCTTTGTGGTCATGACCACATTTGTTGAATTGGTTGGCGCGAGGGTATTGGCGGAACCGATTGAGTTGGTTTTCACCAGCGCAGCAGATTGCACGGGCGGCGCGGGCGGAGCGAGATTGGTTTGCGCATCGTTCGTGGATTTGGCAACGAACGAATTGGTGCCAGCGATTTCAGACGCATTGGTCGTGCTGCGCGCGGGCGCCTTGGTGATGTTTGTCCCCTCGGTTTTTGACAGTGGCGCCTTGGTTTTTTCCGACGTCAAAGTTGGGAGTTGCGGCATGACCACACCCGAAAGCGGATTCAACCGCGGAGCCATTCGCGCAAATTCGTAGACAAGCAACGCCGCAAGCAACAGGCATGCTAGTTTCAACAGTTTGCCGGCGCGATCATGCATGGGACGGCTCCTCCTTCAGCCATTGCTCGAAATCCAAAATAATGACCGTCAACTTCAGCTTCAACATGCCCGGCCGCATTGGATCCGAACTGATCTGCGCTGAATCAATGACCAACGGAAAACCCAGTGTCTCCAACCGGCTCATCAGGCCAACCGCTGCTTTGACCGGACCGCTGCCTTCGAACTGGATGGTCGCGAGTTCCTTTCCGGAAGCACGCGTCTGTGTTTCGCGGATCGGGCCGAGCGCAAAGCCGCTACCCATCGCGGCCTGCTGGATTGCAGAACTAGACTCGCCCACGAGCGAACTTCTGTTCAGCTTCGCCGGGTCCATCTTGTATTTTTCCATGAGCTTTTGCACCACGGCGATCTTGTCATCGTAAAGTTTCACCTCGGCCTTCAATTCGGCGGCTCGCGCGACGAGGTCGTTGTATTCGGCGCGTTTTTGCGAACCGAATTTGAAAACTTGAAAGGCCGCAAACAGGGCGAGGTAAATCGCGATGAATATCGTCGCGTAGCGGAGTGTGCGTTTTTCTCGTGCGGTCATGGTTCAATTGGGTGGAAACATCATTCCCGGCGGGAACATTCCTCCCCCAGGCATTGCAGTGTCCTTGTTGGTTTTCGCCTGCTGGATTTCCGCAGGTGTCGGGCCGATAGCCAGCCCCGAACGCCCTTCAAACGGCTTCCAATGCGCGGTCATGCGCACGCTGACGTGCTGATGGTCGGGATTGGGCGTTTGTTCCTCGACGGAAACGCTCGAGAAAAAACCGGAGCCGATCAGCTTCTCGCGAAAATCGGTCACCTGTTGGCCGTTTTGCATCGTGCCGCGCAGCGTCATGTCCCCGTGCTGGTCCATGTTCACGGAATCG
>DASRBR010000732.1:0-4495 GCA_035653495.1 Verrucomicrobiia bacterium | reverse complement strand
TCGCGAGCTGACATGGAAAACGCTAGCGGAACGTTGCCCGGACATTGATCTGTTCATTCCACCTTCGCAATATTTCGCCCGCCTCATGCGCGAACGGCTGAATCTGCCCGAACATCGGATTCGCGTCATTTACAATGGTATCAACCTGGAGGGCTTTGAGCCAGCGCCTCACAATGCTCAGCCGTCCAGCGCCCCGACAATGGGTTTTTTCGCGCGGATGTGCCGCGAGAAGGGACTCGACACGCTGGTCGAGGCCTTCATCATTTTGAAAGAACGCGACACGGTCAAAAATCTGAAACTCAAAGTCGGCGGCGGTTGCAGCCCTGTGGATTTGCCGTTGGTGAACACCTTGCGCGAACGGTTGAAAGCGAAAGTTTTTTTGGACAATGTGGAATTTCATCCCAACGTGGACCGAGCCGCCAAGCTGGCGTTTTTGCGTTCGCTTTCCGTTTTTTCCGTGCCGGCGTTGTATGGCGAGGCATTTGGATTGTATGTCATCGAAGCCCTGGCCAGCGGCGTGCCCGTGGTGCAACCGCATCATGCCGCATTTCCCGAACTCGTCGAACTTTCCGGCGGCGGCGTTTTATGCGAGCCGGGAAAACCCAAGGCGCTCGCCGATGCCCTTGAAACGCTGCTGCTCGATCCCTTCCGCCCCGGCGCTCTTGGCGCTGCCGGACGCAAATCGGTTGAGGAAAAATTTAGCGCGGAAGCCATGGCGAAGGGGACCATCAACGCGTTTGCAGAACTGACGAAGAATTTTAATTCTTTCAAAGACGGAGCCGGGCGTCGCCAGGGCATTGCGACCACTTGACGATTTCGGCTTTTTATGCATACATTTCGTATGCGTGCGGATAATCAAAGAAAGCTTTCTGCGGGATGCGGCGAAGCAATATCCCAAAGCCGCCAAATTTCTGGCTGCGTGGACAAAAACAGTCCGCTCGACCAACTGGACCAGTTTGGAAGCGGTGCGCAAATTCTACCCAAGGGCGGACATGGTTCGTGTGAGCAGCGGCAAATCCGTCCTGGTCTTTGACGTTTGCGGCAATGCTTATCGTTTGATCGTTGCCATTCACTTTGACCGCCAAAGAGTTTACACGTTGCGCTTTTTAACACATGCCGAATACAGTAAAGAGCGTTGGAAAAGCGAGCTATGAAAACAAAAGTAAAATTCCAATTTCAAAAACTGCCCAGGGATTACGGCTCGCTCATTGCATTGCTTCCGCCGCGCCCCATTCATGACCGGGCCGATTACGACAATGTAGCTGAGGTCACCGATGCGATGGCCTTATGGGAAGACGAGTTTAGTCCTGACCAGGCGGATTATTTTGAAGCGCTTTGCTCGTTCCTTGAAAAATACGACGCGGAGCATGTGAAATGGCCGCACGTTAACGGGCGCGAAATGCTCCAACATCTCGTGGAGCAACACAATCTTTCTGCCGCTGACGTCTCACGCATCCTGGGCGGAAGCCGAAACTTGGGCGCGATGATTTTGCGCGGGGAACGTAACCTGACGCTTAACCATATTCGGATTCTCGCGAGGCATTTCAATGTTCCAGCGGGATTGTTTGTATGAGCTGCGAATTCAAAGCCGTCCGACGCGTGGAATTTTCCGAGACCGACATGGCCGGCATCGTTCATTTCTCGAACTTTTTCAAATACATGGAGACGGCGGAGCATGGATTTTTTCGCGCGCTTGGTCATTCGGTGGTGATGAACCAGTTTGATCCGCCTCTGGGCTGGCCGCGCGTGCGCGCCGAATGCGAATATCGCCAGCCGTTAAGGTTCGAAGACGAAGTCGAAATTCACCTCCTGGTGAGCGAAAAAAAATCGAAGTCGCTTAGCTACATTTTCAAATTCCGCAAGCTGAACGGGCCCGCGCCTGTTGAGGTCGCGCGCGGTTCATTGACCGTTGTCTGCGTCACGAAACAGGCGGATGGCAAATTTGCCACCACTGCGATTCCCAAGACGTTCGCGGACAAGATTGAAGTGGCGCCGGCGGAATTGCTGGCGTGATTTGGACTTTGCGACGGCGGCGATTTAGCGGGCCATGGGGCTTGCAAAAGTTTGCCACGTGCTGACCACGCCATTCACGAACACCACCTGCGCGCCGACGTACGAACTTGGCGTGTAACCGTAATAAACGTGCCGGGTCCCCAAATATTCCGTCTCCTGCAAATAATTGTGCTGGTAAAGCCAGGTGACCGTTTCGCCGCCCGGACCGCCTCCGCTGATGACCTGCGTCGGTTTTCCCCACGCGATGTAAACCGCGTCCATGCTCATCCCCGGCATCAACCGGCCTTGGTCAACCGCCGCTTTCTGGTCGGCCGGGAGCGCCTGGTAAGCTGCGTAACGCTCCTGCTTTCGGGACTGGACTGTGCTGTGCGTGGCACAACCGGCCAGCAGCAGCGCGGCAAGCGAACCAACAAACAATTTGTTCACATGGATGCGATGTTGCATGGCGTAATATTCAGCTTCTGGTTTGATATATGCCACAAACCATTTGCTGTAAAGCGCCGTAAACTTTATAATCACCGCATATATGAAATGGCTTGTATTCGCGTTGATGACGGTTTTTTCATGGGGACTCTACGGCATTTTCCTCCACAGCGGCCAGGTCGGCATGGCTGATAAAAGCAATGGTTTGTTCAAGGCCTTCCTTTTCGTGGGCCTGGCATATTTTATTACCGCCGTTCTCGCGCCGCTCGGCGTGCTCGCGGCCAACAAGGCGACATGGACCTTTCCAACGCAAGGCATGGCATGGTCGCTCTTCGCCGGTATCGTTGGCGCCATCGGAGCGTTTTGCGTGCTGCTCGCCTTTGCGAATGGCGGCAAACCGGGCGTTGTGATGACCATCGTTTTCGGCGGAGCGCCCATCGTGAACGCAGTCGTGGCCATCGCCATGAATCCACCCGAAGGCGGCTGGGGAAGCATCAAGCCGCAATTTTATGTCGGCATCCTGCTCGCTGCAGCAGGCGGCGCGCTGGTCACTTTCTACAAACCACCGCCTGCCAAGCACGCGCCTGCGCCGACAGTTCAAGTCGCTCCCGCTGCTCCGGCCAAAACCAATTGATGCGCAATGGCCGGCGGACTCCACACCCGGACGGCCATCATCAGCGGCCAATTGGAACAGCTTCGCGCGTTGCTGACGGAATTGTTTCCCGGCAACGCCTTTTATACGCAGAAGCTCAACGCGGTCGGCGTGACTTTTGACGTCGCGTCACTCGAAGATTTTTCGCGCCGCTTTCCCTTCACCACCAAAGCCGAACTGGTCGATAACCAGCGCGCGCATCCGCCCTACGGCACGAACCTGACTTATCCGCTGGATCGCTACACGCGCTTCCATCAAACCAGCGGCACGACCGGCACGCCCTTGCGCTGGCTGGACACGCCCGAAAGCTGGGACTGGATGCTGGAAAGTTGGGGCGAAGTCTATCACGCCGCCGGCGTTGACCGGCACGACCGGATTTACTTCGCGTTCACTTTCGGACCGTTCATCGGATTTTGGATGGCTTTTGAAGCCGGCGCGCGACTGGGCGCGCTCTGCATTCCCGGCGGTGGCATGAGCAGCGCCGCACGCGTAAAGGCGATTCTCGACAATGCCGCAACTGTCCTTTGCTGCACGCCCACTTACGCGCTGCGTCTCGCGGAAGTTGCCGCCGAGGAAAAATTGGATCTCACGAAATCGCGCGTGAAAAGGATCATCGTCGCCGGCGAACCGGGCGGCAGCATCCCTGCAATTCGCGCGCGGTTGGAACAACTTTGGCCCGGCTCGCGCGCGTTCGATCACCACGGGATGACGGAGGTCGGCCCGGTCACTTACGAATGCCCCCAACGCCCCGGTGTTTTGCACGTCATCGAGTCCGCGTATTACGCCGAAATCATTGATCCAACCACCGGTAAACCTGTTTCAGCCGGTCAGCCGGGTGAACTGGTGTTGACCACCCTGGGGCGCATCGGTTCGCCGTTGCTGCGTTACCGCACGGGAGATTTGGTCAAGGCGGATGCCAAACCTTGCGCTTGCGGCCGAAGCGAACTGGCATTGCTCGGCGGGATTTTGGGTAGAACCGACGACATGGTCGTGGTACGCGGCGTGAATGTATTTCCCAGCGCAGTTGAAGAAATTATTCACGCGCATGATGGCGTGCTGGAATATCAGGTGCAGGTCAGTTCGGTGAACTCGCTCGCCGAAATGAGTGTCCGCATCGAAGCCCAGCCCGAATGTGCGAACGTGGCCGAACTGGCGGCGCGTCTGGAAAAAAGTTTCCAAACTCAATTCGCCCTGCGCGTGCCCGTCACTATTGCGCCGCCCGGAAGCCTGCCGCGTTTTGAAATGAAGGCAAAACGTTGGGTAAAGGTTTAGAGCATTTCAACAAAAACTATAGCCGCATGAGACAAACCAACCGAGAGCGTCTTGGGCTGTGACTTGGGCCAGGGCCTGGCCTATAGCGCGGACTAAATCGGCAGGGTTTCGGGCTTTGGCCGTGCGCAGGAGAGC
>DASRBR010000731.1:0-2649 GCA_035653495.1 Verrucomicrobiia bacterium | reverse complement strand
ATGATGGCTGCTGCGACTGATGCGATCGTGAAGAAAATGAGGATCGAAAAAAGGAACAGGATGCCAATGCGCTTATGGTCCGTGGTCAGCAGCCAGGAAGCCACAGTGTGCTTGCTGAGGTAATTTTCCTCTTCGAGCTTGGGTGCAGGCTTGGGTTGTTCTTGAGATGCGATCATCTTATTTCTCCTGGTGCGGGCGATTGATTGCCCAGATTTTTGATGTAAGCAATGATTTGAAGCAATTCCTGCTCGCTGATGTGTCCCTGGTAAACGGGCATCACTTTCGGATAACCCGCAGGAATCTGGGACTGCAACAAGATGCAATCGCGGATGTACATCTCATCCGCGGTGACAATCCTTCCATCCGCCAGTGGCACCGGTTTTCCGAACAAACCTTCCAGCCGCGGAGCGTGAACGATGGAGTTGCCCATGTGACAACCGCTGCAGCCCAATTCGCGAAATAATTTTTCGCCGCCGGCGGCCATCGTGTCCGGTGGGCGGCCTGCATTAAGCCATTTTTCGTAATCGGGCGGGTTCATGGCTATCACGTGGCCGCCCATGAGAGAATGGTCTGCTCCGCAATATTCAGCGCAAAAAATGTGATACGTGCCCGCACGCATCGGTTGGAACCATTCGGTCACGTACCGGCCAGGAACGACATCCTGTTTGACGCGAAATTCCGGCAGGAAAAAACTATGGATCACATCCTCGGAAGTCATCGTGAGCTTGATGGTCTTTCCGACGGGGACATGGAGTTCATTGATTTCGCGATTGCCTTCCGCGTGCTGGATTTTCCACATCCATTGTTTGCCGACAACGGTGGCTTCCAAAGCGTCGGTCGGCGGCCGCTCCACTTCGTAGTACAAGGTGGCGGCCCAGCCAAAAAATCCCATCATCATCAGGAACGGGATCAAGGTCCAGACGATCTCGACTTTCCATGTCTTGATGCGGAGGGGCGCGCGGTAAGCTTTTTTTCCGCGGCGATATTTGAAGCAGAAATAAATCAATGGCAAAAAAATCAGCAGGATATAGACAGCGCTGATGATGCACAGGCCAAGGTACAGCTCATCCACCCGAACAGCCATTCGCGAAGCTTGCGTTGGAAAGATGGGCAATTGCATGGTTCAATGCGGCTGAGTTCCATCCTGAGATTTTGGCGCAGCGCGCCCCGGGCCACCGGTTACCCCTTTGAACAAGCAGTAACCAAGCAACAGCATCACGCTAACTCCGCAAACACGCACCGAACGCAGGATTAGCGCGCCGTACTTCCCCGTCATGGGGCTGTAATGAAAACAGAGCAGAAAGAGTTGCTGTATGGGCGAGCCGACTTTACGGGTGGAAGCATCCACGAGCGCGTCATTCAATTCCTTCGTTGAAAAAATCACGCCAGAAATGTAATGAGATACTTTTCCTTCGGGCGTCAGAACGATAAGCCCGCTTGGATGCGCGTATTCCTGCACTTTGGAATCATACGCGTAGCCAAAACCAACTTCGCCGGCCAATTTGCGGATGGCCGGTTCGTCGCCGGTAAGAAAATGCCAGCCGTCGCTTGAGTCATAACGTCCGTAACGCCGGACATAAGCTTTCTTTTTTGCGGCTGCCAGTTCCGGTTTTTCATGAGGATCAATGCTGACATCGATGACATCAAACTGGTTCCCGATTTCCCATTTGATGTCCTGCAGGCTTCCAATCATTCCGTTCAGGACGAAGCTGCAAAGCATGGGGCAGCGATAGTAACCGAGCACGAGAATGGCCGGTTTCTTCCCGAAATAAGCGCCAAGTTTCACGGTTTTTCCCGTTTCGTCGTGGAACTGCAAATCAGGCGAAACTTGCGCACCCAGCTTCTGGTCGAAACTGATTCTTTTCAGTTGATCGTCAGAAAGCGTTTGTGCGGATGCAGTCCGCGCAAAAGCGAAGGCAATCATCGAGCAACACGCAACCAGCAACATGCGATCAACAACGCGTTTCATTTGCTTCCTTCCTCCTTTTGTGGTGGCGAAGATTGCTCTGGCCGCTGCCGCTGTAATTCCAGGTTCGAAGGTCCGGTCTGAATGTTGCTTCCGGAACGCGTCGGCACTCCGCGTTGCAAAAGCAAATCCATCGCGCGGGCAATCGGTATCCGAACAACCCCGGCCTTTTTGTCGATCCAGCCATAGGTATTCAGATCCCGTTCCTGCTCCGCCTTGAACGCTTGCAAATCGAGTTGTGGCGAAAATTGTTCGTGCGGCGGAGGAAAATAAAGCCGTCCTTTCGTGGCCGATGGAACGACAGCTCTTTCATTGACTGCAGCATCCGCGGCCAAAGCGACCTTTCTGAAATGTTGGAATATTGCGCCGAGAATTATGAGGCACAGCGCCACGGTGATGATCAGCCCGACAACGAAGAAGAACACTCCTTCTGCGTTCACGTCGGCGGGCTCGATGAGTCCGCGCGGCGCGGATGACGAGGATTGGGGTTTGGCGCTATTGGGCATGGGCAGGCAAATAGAGAAGGCGCGGATCGTTTTGCGGCAACAAATCGGCGCGTTTCAGCACAGCAATGAATACCGCCATCCAAATCCCGCCGAGGCCAAAAAATGCCGCAAAATCAATCCAGTTAACTTGGAATCCCTTGGTATAGACGGAAGGAGTAATCATCCAAAACATGTCCA
>DASRBR010000730.1:0-4265 GCA_035653495.1 Verrucomicrobiia bacterium | reverse complement strand
GAACCATTACCCAGGCGGTGGCGTTGGAAAAAATGCTTCGCGCGGAGCAACTCGATTTGAGCGCGGCGCTGGATTATGAACTGCCGCGCGAGGAGATCATCGCCCGGCTTTCCGGACGGCGAACCTGCTCAAGTTGCAAGGCCATTTTTCACCTCATTGCCAATCCGCCCCTCTCGGAAGGCGTTTGCGACAAATGCGGCGCGCAGCTTTTCCAGCGCGACGATGACCGTCCCGAATCCATTCGCGTGCGTTTGCAAGCTTACGAGGAAAGCACAAAGCCTCTGATTGATTTTTATCGCGAGCGGGGTTTGCTGGTTTCCATCAGCGCCGAAGGCCCGCCGGGAGAAGTCCTTCAACGCACGCTTTCGGCGTTGAAATTGTGACGCCATGAATGGGGCAATGCGGAATTTGCGCATCCGCGCCCGGAAAAGGACAAAAATTGCGCATGCTTGGGCAAGGGACGGTGAGCCGGAAAACTGCGGACGTATAAACTTGGTCCCAGATATGCAAGCGCTGACCAGCTCATTCAAGATGTCCGCGGAAGGACCAACTGCAGTGGCGCGCTCTCCCTTGCACCAGGTCAAGGCCGGGCGGCAAGTGCGGGTGTGCGAATTGTGCGGCTCGCCGGAGATGAGCTGCCGATTGCGCGAACTGGGCCTGCACGAAGGCGCGGTTGTTCGCTTGATCGCCTCTCACACCAACATCATCTGCCAGATCTGCAACACGCGGCTTGCGCTGAACACCCGACTCGCGGAACTGATCATGGTCGAAGCGGTGGTCAATTGAATTGCGGACGCTGCTACTTTTGTCGCGGCCTTGGATACCAATTCTTGATCTTAAACTGCAGCAGCTTCTGCAGACATTTTCAGAGGATGTCCAGCAGTGAATTCACCAACAAGATTTTCCAGGAGTTGTATCCAGCGCGGGTGTTCGTTGAGGCAGGAAATCATTTGAAAATCCTTTCCACCGGCTGCAAGGAAGGTTTCCCTTCCGCGCAAGCCGATTTCCTCGATGGTTTCCAAACAATCAGAAACGAACGCTGGACAGATCACCAGCAACCGTTTCGCGCCCGATTCGGCCAGCTCCTTGAGTTTGACGTCCGTGTACGGTTGCAACCATGGGTCGCGCCCCAGCCGCGATTGAAATGCCACTGAGTATTTGCCGGACGGGATTCCCGCTGCGGCAGCAAACGCTTTCATTGTCTGAAAACATTGCGCGCGATAACAGGTTGCGTGGGCCGGGCTGGGGCTTTCGCAACAGTTCTTCACCTTGAGGCAATGGCACTTTGTCGGGTCGGATTTGAGCAAATGCCGTTCCGGCACGCCATGAAAGCTGAACAAGAGATGGTCGAAATCCTGCGCCAAATACTCTTCCGCGCTGGCAACCAGCGCGCCGATGTAGCCAGGATGGTTGTAATATGGCGGAACGACCGTCAAAAAGATTTGGGGTGCCATTTTGCGCAACAATTCACGCACACGCGCCACCGCCGTTTCGTAGCTGGACATCGCGTAATGCGGAAACAACGGGATGAGGAGCAATTCATCGCCGTGATGGATGAGGTTTTGCAACGCGTTTTCGATGGCGGGATTTTGATAGCGCATGGCAACTTCCACCGGGACCGAGACGCGTTCCTGCAACGTATCGCGGACGCGCAGACTGGTGACAACCAGGGGCGAACCTTCCGGCAGCCAGATTTTTTCATACGCTTCCGCTGATTGTTTGGGACGGAATGGCAGGATGCAACCATGCACGACGCCAAAGCGGATGGGATACGGCGCATCCAGCACCCGGCCATCCATCAGGAATTCGCGCAGATATTTTTTGACATTGTGCGGCTCCGGCGAATCGGGCGAACCGAGGTTGACGAGGAGGACTCCTTTTTTCATGCGGCGGCCTTGAGTTGCATATCCGCTGCAAGCGGTTTGGGGTTTTGTGTGTCCAAATATTTGCTGACGCGTTGGGCGGCGGCATCGCCGGCGACAATCGAATCGCTGAGCGAAATGCCGTCACGATAATGCCCGGCAATAAAAAATCCTGGGCAATCTTCTTCCATGTTCGCCATCAATTCCTTGTAGCGGCCATAGCCAACTTCGTATTGCGGAATTGCCTCAGCAAAGCCGAAATGATGTCGGAACACCGGCTCGCCGGTGATGCCGAACAGTTTGCGCAGGTCGTCGAACGCGAGCTTCACCTGCGTTTCGGCGCTGAGCAAGGCGAGTTTTGGATTTCGCGCACCACCGAGATAACATGTGAGCGCGACATGCCCGTCTGGCGCGCGGTTCGGGAAAAGAGACGAGGAAAAAATCGCTCCCAAAATATTGAATCTCTCGACTTCGGGGACCAGCACTCCAAAACCATCCAGCGGATGCGCGACGTCTTCGCGTCGAAAACCAAGCACGATGCTGGCGATTGGCGGATAATACACCTTCGACAATGGAGCCAACGACGGAGCGCCTTTTGCGGCGATGTGCAATTTCGCCAACTTGTGCGCCGTGCCGGTGAAAAGCACCGCGTCGAAGCTCTGCCATTGGTCGCGGCCCTCCACATCAGCCAGCAACTGCCAGCCTTCGTCGATGCGTGCCACCTGGCCGATCGGGGAATTGAGATGAATGGCGTCGTCCAATTCGATCTGCAATTGGTCGGTGAGCACCTGCAAGCCTTCATCAAATGAAAATTTGCGAGCGGTTTGCTTCGAGACTTCCGCGCGGCGTTTCCTTTCACGCGCGCCCAGTACCTGGCCTGCGATCAATGAGTGATATTTCTGTTCCAATGCGTGCAATTTAGGAAATGCCTGTCGGACCGAAAGTTTTTCCGGATCGCCGGCATAAATCCCGCCGACAAGCGGGTTGATGGCGTAATCCAAAAAAGCATGGCCCAGGCGGCGCAACACAAATTGTGCGACGCTCTCCTCGATTTTGGGCGAGGCGGGTGGAATGAACGGCTCGGCCAACAGTCGCAATTTGGCCGAAGCGGAGAAAAGCGAAGTTCCGATAAACCCTGGCAGCGAGCCGGGCAGAGAAACCGGTTTTCCATTGCGGACGAGATAGCGCTTATCGGCAGCAGGCGAACTGTACATCCTGCGGCACGTAAGTCCCAAATCTTCCACGAGTTCAATGATTTTCGGCGACGTTTCGAGAATGGTATTTGGACCGCATTCGGCGAGAAAACCATCGCGGCGCACGCTTTGAATCACGCCGCCCACACGCGGTCCGGCTTCGTAAAGAGTTACGTTAATGCCCCGTTCCTGTAATCGGAACGCCGCGGTCAATCCCGTTATTCCACCACCGATAACTGCTGCAGTTTTCATATCGTTTTCGAGAAACGTTTCTCTTTGCGGGTGTCCTGGTAAGCGTCAAAACGCATGGCGATGTTGCGGATGAGCAAACGGCCAAAATCAGTCACGATGAAACCATGGCCGGTTTGCTCGATGAGACCGTCGGCTTCGAGATCGGAAAGCGACGCGAGCTCCGGCGCGAAATAATTTGTAAAATCCAGTTCGAGATATTGCGACATCAACGAATAATCCAAACCCATGTCGCACATCAGGCGCATGATCGTCAGGCGGCGAATTTTGTCGTCCTCGGTCATCAGATAACCCTTTGCGAACGGGAGTTGACCAGCATCCAGAGCGGCGTAATACGCTGGAAGCTCTTTGAGATTTTGCCAGTAAGCGCCTTCGGCTTGCGAAATCGAGGACATGCCGAAGGAATAGATATCCGCGTTGCCATGGGTGCTGTAACCTTGGAAATTGCGTTGCAAGGTTTTTTGCTTCTGCGCGATGGTCAATTCGTCATCGGCCTTCGCAAAATGGTCCATGCCGATATAGACGTAGCCTTCTGAAGTGAGTTTCTCGATGGTCAGCTTGAGCAGTTGCAATTTGACTTCGGCGGAAGGAAGCACGTCATCGGCAAAGATGCGTTGCGCTGGCTTGATCCAAGGAACATGCGCGTAGCTGAACACAGCGAGCCGGTCAGGATTGAGCCGCAACACGTCATTAATGGTTTTTTCAAACGAAGCAACGGTTTGGTGCGGCAGTCCGTAAATCAAATCAATGTTCACGGATTTAAATCCAGCCGCGCGCGCCCAATCAATGGCCATTTTCGTTTCCGAGTAGGGCTGGATGCGATGCACCGCGGTCTGAACTTTTGGGTCATGATCCTGAACGCCAAGGGAAATGCGGTTGAAAGCGGCTTCATGCAAGGCCACCAAATGGTCCCGCTGCAATCGGCGCGGATCAATTTCCACGCCAGCTTCGATGTCTGGAG